>JAFWFF010000269.1 GCA_017515765.1 Bacillota bacterium
AACTTTTGATCCCGGGATACCAGGAGCCGATAAGCGTTCTGGCTCACGAGCTCGGACATTATCTCGGCCTCCCGGACCTCTATACGACGGACAATGACTACGAAGCCCTCTGGGGTGCCTATGACGTCGGATACCTCAGTGTCATGTGCTCCGGATCCTGGGGCTGGGACAAGAGCATAGGCTATTACAGGCCCGTGGCTTTCGACGCCTGGAGCAGGAGCTGCCTCGGATGGGTGGAGCCCGAGACCGTAACTGAGGGCACCTATGACGTGACGAGCGACAAGGGCACATACAACGTCCTCAGGGTCGAGACCGGAGT
This sequence comes from Bacillota bacterium, assembly GCA_017515765.1. Lineage (GTDB taxonomy): Bacteria > Bacillota > Clostridia > Peptostreptococcales > Anaerovoracaceae > Eubacterium_B. The sequence goes on from JAFWFF010000269.1 coordinate 320, forward strand.
CGAGGGCGACTACTACCTCCTGGAGAACCGCGAGTTCACCGGATGGGACGCGGGACTCGACATGGGCACCAACGACGTGGACTGGTCCGGATACTGGTACGCCAATTACGTGGATAACGGCGGACTGGTCTGCTGGCACATAGACGACTCGGTCTATGATGAATACGCGGATAAGAACGAGGTCAACAACACATATCACAGGCCCGCGGTCATGCCCCTCTATCCCGAGGAGACTCCGACCGGGCTCGCCACGTTCGCGGGAGTGATAGACTTCTTCGACGGCACGGCGCAGCCCTTCCTGACATACGACCTCTGGCAGAAGAAATACAGCAAAGACCTCGGCAGCCTGCTGATCTTCCCGACCTACAACGGATCCGACGATTTCGATGCGCGCACCCTTTCCGGCGCGAACATGGAGATCCTGGAACCGTCCGGCGAGCATACCGTTACGGTAAGGTTCGGCGAAGAGATAGGACTTGACCGCTATGCGGGCTCCAACAGGTACCAGACCGCGATCAAAGCCTCCGACGCCTATCTGAAGAAGAACGGCGCGGAGAGCTTTGATACTGTCATCATAGCCAGCGGCCTGGATTACGCAGATGCTCTCGCGGGATCCTATCTCGCGGTCGTAAAGAACGCCCCGATCCTCCTGGTGAACGACGGGATGGCACCTGCGATCGCGGAGTATGTGGACGGAGTGCTGGCCCCGGAGGGCACGATCTACATCCTCGGAGGCACCGGAGCGGTTTCGGAGAAGGCCGAGGCCGCGCTGGCAGCGCTCGGAAAGGGAACGATCAAGAGACTCGCGGGTACCAACCGTTACGGGACCAACATCGCCATCCTCGAAGAGGCGGGTTATCAGGGTAAGGACATGCTCGTCTGCTACGGAAGGAACTACGCGGACAGCCTTTCCGCTTCAGCGGTAGGAAGGCCGATCTTCCTGGCAGGAGCGTCCCTCACCGATGAGCAGAAAACCTTCCTCACCGACCACGCCAAAGACTTCAGCAACATCTGCGTGATCGGCGGACCCGCGGTGGTGAGCGAAGAACTCGCAAAGGAGATCGCCGATTATAAAGACGGGACCTTCAGCCGCGTCTGGGGAGCCAACAGATATGTGACGTCCGTCGCGGTGGCCCAGAGCTTCTTCGGCGCGGACATCGACAAGGTATATCTGGCCTATGCCCAGAACTATCCGGACGGCCTCGCGGGTGGCCCTGTAGCGTATCTCGACGGAGCTCCTCTGATCCTCGTCACCAATGACAAGTATCAGGACGCGCAGGAATACGTGACCGGCAAAGCCGTCGTGAAATGCGCAGTGATGGGCGGCCAGGCACTCATCTCAGACAAGATCGCTCTTGCCATCATGGGCAAATAGCATAAACATCCGTTATCTCACAAGGCGCATAAGGCGCATCAGTTAGGAGTACCAAAGTGAAAAAGCTGATCAAAGTAGCAGCCATCCTCATGATCTTCTGCCTCTGCTTCACCACAATGGCATTTGCGGTCGGAGAAGCACCGGAGGAAGACGGCCTCGATGAAGGCCAGACCGAAGAATTGACCGAAGACGCTGCAGAACCCGCGGACAAGACCGCAGACGAAGCGGAACCGGGCGAGACCGGAGATGCCGCGGAGGAAGAGGCAGAACCTGCCGGGCCCGCGGACCCGGAAGAGGAGCCTGCTGAAGAAGCCGAAGCTTTGCCGGAAGAAGCGGAAGAGCCCGCTGAAGAAACCGAAGACGCTGTCCTCTCGGACCTGGTCCAGGCAAAGCCCGGAGAGGGAGTTTCTGAAGAAGCCGAACAAGACAACGCACCCGTCATCTTCCAGCTGCCCGGAGAAGAGCATATTGAAGGCCCGGTCTGGGATGAGGAGGAGACAGAAGCCCCCTATAAACCCGACCTTATCGAGAACTGGATGAGCGTGAACGACAACCTCGGAGTGGACGGAGGACTCGTGACTCTGGACGATATCCCCTGGGAGGCAGGCGCGTATTCCGGTACTTCGGAAGGCACCGCGGACGGAGCCGAGCAGCTCCCCAGCTTCAGTACCCCCAAGGAGATCCCGCTCGTGGTCCTGGTCGTGGGATTCAGCAACATCAACTACAATAACAGCTACAACTGGGGCAATTCGGTCTTTACGGCGTCCGACTCACTGGCACGCTTCTATAAGGATCAGTCATTCAATAAATTCACCTTTGTTCCCGCCAACGAGACCAGCGCGTACGGGACCGGCGGAAACACCAACACCAACGACAAACAGAACGACGGGATAGTCCATGTGAAGATCAGCGATCCCCACAGAGACTGGTCGCTCAGCATCACCAGCATGGATTACAACGAGTCCCTGATCACAGAGTGCAGGGCGATCAAAGCCGCCATCCAGGCGTCCGACCAGTACGTTAACTACGCGTCCTTCGATACCAACGGGGACAGAAAGATAACGACCAACGAGATGGGCCTCGCGGTCATCATGGCAGGCTATGAAGCCGCCTATGACTCCAGCAAGACCGAAGGCGCGAACTACTATCTCTGGTCGCACGCGTGGTCGCTCTCCGGAGGAACGGGAATAGACAGCTCGTTCACGCTTCCAACGCCGGACGGAGTCGCAGTCAACAACTTCATCACGATCCCCGAATATCTTGAATACGGCACACAGGAACCGCTGAACGTCCTGGCGCACGAGCTCGGACACTATCTCGGGCTCCCCGATCTCTACGACACAAGCGGGAAATATACCACCTGGAACAACTATGACGTAGGCGCTGTCAGCCTCATGGCCAGCAACTGGACATGGAACGGCAGCAAATACATTCCGCCTTCGCTCGACGCATGGAGCAAATGCGCTCTCGGATGGGTCAGGCCCACGGTGGTGCAGAACGGGCAGTATACCGTCCAGAGCGTGCAGGGGAACTACAACGTCCTCATGGTCCAGACCAGCAATCTGAACGAGTACTACCTGATAGAGAACCGCCAGTACACAGGCTGGGACAAAGGCCTGGCCAACTACGGGTACTATAGCGACTACGCTTCCAACGGCGGACTGATCTTCTGGCATATCGACGACGCGGTATACGAGCAGTACGACTACGATAACGAAGTGAACGTGAAGAACCACAGGCCCGCTGTGATGCCTCTCTATCCGGAGACCACTACGGGTTCCACGTCCGGAACGTTCACATTTATCGGCAAGCTGCCCTATGAGTGGAAATACAGGCCGTTCTGGAGCTCCAGCCTCTGCAGCGCGGTTACCGGGCAGACCAGCATCACTCTCCCGATGTACAACGGCTCC
>JAFWFF010000030.1 GCA_017515765.1 Bacillota bacterium
AGCCACGGCGAGAAGATCGAGGCTGGCGAAGTCATCGCGGACGGCCCGTCCACCGACATGGGCGAGATCGCGCTGGGCAAGAACCTTTTGATCGGCTTCATGACCTGGGAAGGCTACAACTACGAGGACGCTATCGTTCTTAACGAGCGCCTGCTCATGGACGACACCCTCACCAGCCTCCACATCGTGGAATATGAATCCGAAGCCAGAGACACCAAGCTCGGGCCCGAGGAGATCACCCGCGACATCCCGAACGTCGGCGAAGACGCTCTCAAGGATCTGGATGAGGACGGCATCGTCCGCATCGGCGCCGAGGTCAACGCGACTGACATCCTGGTAGGAAAGGTCACCCCGAAGGGCGAGAACGATCTCTCTGCTGAAGAGAGACTGCTCCGCGCGATCTTCGGCGAGAAGGCCAGAGAGGTAAGAGACACCTCCCTGAAGGTCCCGCACGGAGAGACCGGTATCGTGGTAGACCGCAAGGAGTTCACCAGGGAGAACGGCGACGAGCTGAACCCCGGAGTGAACAAACTGGTCCGCGTATACATCGCGACCAAGAGAAAGATAAACGTCGGCGACAAGATGGCCGGACGCCACGGAAACAAGGGCGTCATCTCCCGCATCCTTCCGGAAGAGGATATGCCCTTCCTGGAGAACGGACAGAGCCTGCAGGTCATGCTGAACCCCCTCGGCGTACCTTCCCGTATGAACATCGGACAGGTACTGGAGGTCCACCTCGGACTCGCGGCCAAGACCAAAGGATGGTATATCTCGACTCCGGTATTTGACGGAGCGACCGAGAAGGACATCCGTGAGATGCTCGTCGATTGCGGATACGCCGAGAACGGCAAGCTCCGCCTGAGAGACGGCAGGACCGGCGAATACTTTGATAACCCCGTTACCGTGGGATACATGTACATGCTGAAGCTGCACCACCTGGTAGACGACAAGATCCACGCCAGGAGCACCGGCCCGTACTCCCTCGTAACACAGCAGCCTCTGGGCGGCAAGGCCCAGTTCGGCGGACAGAGATTCGGTGAGATGGAAGTCTGGGCCCTCGAAGCCTACGGCGCGGCCTACACCCTCCAGGAGATCCTCACCGTCAAGTCCGACGATATCGTGGGACGTGTTCAGACCTACGAAGCTATCGTAAAGGGAGAGAACATTCCCGAACCCGGTATTCCGGAATCCTTCAAGGTGCTCATCAAAGAGATGCAGTCCCTCGCTCTGGACGTACGCGTTCTCACTGAGGACAATCAGGAGATCGAACTCAAGGAAGTGTCCGAGTACGAAGAGCAGACCGGCATCGACAGCATCATGGACGTTGACAACAGACTCGACAGCGAGAGCCGCCTGTTCCAGGAGGGCTTCACCGTGGAATCCGTCGACGACATGAAGTCGAACGATGAGTTTTAGGAAAGGAGATGCGAACTTTGGCTGAGAATATTATTAAAAAAGTTGACGGCAATGAACTCAACCACTTTGATTCATTGCAGATAAAGCTTGCATCCACCGAGAAGATCCTGGAGTGGTCCCACGGCGAAGTCACCAAGCCGGAGACCATCAATTACCGTACCCTGAAGCCCGAGAGAGACGGCCTCTTCTGCGAGAGGATCTTCGGGCCCATGAAGGACTGGGAGTGCCACTGCGGAAAATACAAACGCATCAGATACAAGGGCATAGTCTGCGACCGCTGCGGCGTCGAAGTCACCAAGGCAAAGGTCAGAAGAGAGCGCATGGGCCACATCGAGCTCGCCGCCCCGGTATCCCACATCTGGTATTTCAAGGGCATTCCGTCCCGCATGGGACTGATCCTCGACGTAACGCCGAGAAACCTCGACAAGGTGCTCTACTTCGCTTCCTACATAGTCACCGACCCGGGCGACACCGATCTCGCCTACAAGCAGATCCTTTCCGAGGTCGAGTACAGGGAAGCCAAGGAAGTGTACGGCAACAGGTTCCAGGCCGGAATGGGCGCGGAATCCGTGAGAAAGCTCCTCTGCGACATCGATCTTGACGATCTGTCAAAGGATCTCAGGGAGAAGCTTGCTGGAGCCACCGGACAGAAGAGAGTCCGCATCATCAGAAGGCTTGAGGTAGTGGAGGCCATGAGGCTCTCCGGAAACCGCCCTGAGTGGATGGTGCTGGAGGTCGTCCCGGTCATCCCGCCGGATCTCAGACCGATGGTACAGCTGGACGGCGGACGTTTCGCGACTTCCGACCTGAACGACCTGTACCGCAGGGTAATCAACAGAAACAACAGACTTAAGAGACTGCTCGAGCTCGGAGCACCCGACATCATCGTCAGGAACGAGAAGCGTATGCTCCAGGAGGCGGTAGACTCTTTGATCGATAACGGAAGGCGCGGCAGAGCCGTGACCGGCCCGGGATCCAGAGCGCTGAAGTCGCTCTCCGACATGCTGAAGGGCAAGCAGGGAAGATTCCGTCAGAACCTGCTCGGAAAGCGTGTCGACTACTCCGGCCGTTCCGTAATCGTCGTAGGCCCGGAACTCAAGTTCTATCAGTGCGGCCTGCCGAAGAAGATGGCGCTTGAGCTCTTCAAGCCCTTCATCATGAAGGAGCTCGTCGAGCGCAAATACGCCCAGAACATAAAGAACGCCAAGCGCATGGTCGAGAAGGTCAGGCCCGAGGTGTGGGACGTCCTGGAGGACGTGATCAAAGAGCATCCCGTTATGCTCAACCGCGCCCCCACGCTCCACAGGCTGGGCATCCAGGCCTTTGAGCCGGTCCTCGTAGAGGGTAAGGCGATCAAGCTTCATCCGCTTGTCTGCACACCGTTCAACGCAGACTTCGACGGAGACCAGATGGCTGTCCACGTACCTCTTTCGCTTCAGGCCCAGGCTGAGGCCAGATTCCTGATGCTGTCCGTGAACAACATCCTCGCGCCGAAGGACGGATCCCCGATCACCGCTCCTACCCAGGACATGATCCTCGGAGCCTACTACCTCACATATCCGGGCACCTGCAAGGTGACCTGGACCGACGCTGACGGCGAGCACGAAAAATACGAGATGGACGACTTCGTCGCCCGTGAGAAGGCCAGGAACAAAGGCCGCTACAAGGACGACAAGGTCAGGGAGCGCGTACCCGAGAAGGGCGACTTCAAGGTCTTCACCGACATGGACGAGATGCTTATGGCATACCAGGAAGGCATCGTCGGCATCCACGCAAGGGTAAAGGTCAGAAGGTTCGCGGGTCCGGAAGACAAGCGCGGGCAGCTGGTCGAGTCCACGGTCGGCAGATTCATCTACAACCAGGGACTGCCGCAGGATCTGGGCTTTGTCGACAGGAAGAAAGACCCGTATTCGCTGGAAGTCGACTTCCTCTGCGACAAGAAGCGCCTCGGCGAGATCATCGACAAATGCTTCCACGTCCACGCCAATACCGGGACTGTCCTGATGCTGGACTACATCAAGTCCATGGGCTATAAATACTCCACGAGAGCCGCTATCACCATCGGTATCGACGACATGAAGATACCTGAGAAGAAGTGGGACATCGTAAACGAAGCGCAGGCTGAAGTCGACAGATATGAAGAGTCCTACCGCATGGGCGAACTCTCCAACTCCGAGAGGCTTGACCGCGTAACGGCCACATGGGAGCGCACGACCAAGAGCATCACCAAGGAACTGATGAAGTCCCTTGACCCGAACAACAACCTGAACATCATGGCTACGTCCGGCGCCCGAGGCAGCGAGAAGCAGATCGGACAGATCGGCGGAATGCGTGGCCTGATGGCTACCGCTACCGGCCACACGGTCGAGATCCCGATCAAAGCGAACTTCCGTGAAGGCCTCTCCGTACTGGAATACTTCATCTCCAGCAACGGCGCCCGTAAGGGACTGGCAGATACCGCTCTCCGTACCGCGGACTCCGGTTACCTGACCAGAAGGCTCGTAGACGTATCCCACAACGTCATCGTAAGGGATATCGACTGCGGAAGCACCGAAGGCGTTGAAGTCAAGGCTTTCGTCTCCGGCGAAGAGACCCTGAGAGTTCCCGACAAGAAGGATCCCAGGGCGGACGAACTCATCGACGCGATCCGCGGCCGCATGAGCATGCGCGAAGTGGTCAATCCGAAGAACGGAAAGGTCATCGTTCAGAAATACGAGAAGTTCAGCGACGAATCGATCGCTGCCCTCATGTCCTGCGGCATCAGGCAGGTCGACACGATCAACGAGATAATCGAGCCGCTTGAGCAGAGGATCGCGGGCCGTACCGCGCTGAACGACGTCACCGATCCCAGGACCGGCAAGCTCATAGTTGCCGCCAACGAGGAGATCACCGACGAGCAGGCTAAGCAGATCGACGAGTCCGGACTCGAGTCCGTATACATCAGGTCCGCGATGACCTGCCTCAGCAAATCCGGCATCTGCGCGAAGTGCTACGGCAGGAACCTCGCTACCGGCGAGCACGTGAACGTCGGCGAAGCTATCGGTATCATCGCTGCCCAGTCCATCGGCGAACCGGGTACACAGCTGACGATGAGAACGTTCCACACCGGTGGCGTCGCGGGATCCGACATCACAGGCGGTCTCCCCAGAGTCGAAGAGCTCTTCGAGGCCAGAAAGCCGAAGGGATGCGCCGAGATCTGCAAGCATGACGGACAGGTCATGGAAGTCAGAGGAAGCGCGGACCAGAAGCGTGAAGTGGTCGTCCGCACAGAAGAGGGCACCGAGGACGTATATCCCGTCAAGACCGGCGCGGTCCTCTCCGTATCGGAGGGACAGCTCGTCAAGGCAGGAGACAACATCACCGTCGGACCGCTCAACCCGCATGAGATCATGGAGATCAACGGCGTACAGGGCGTATACCACTACCTGCTGAAGGAAGTATACAGCGTATACAAGAGCCAGGGCGTAGACATCAACGACAAGCACATAGAGATCATCGTAAGCCAGATGCTGTCCAAGTATAAGATCGAGGATCCGGGCGACACCGTCCTCCTCCCGGGCAGCATGTACTCCCGCCAGGAGCTCATGGAAGCCAACGAGGCAGTCGAGGCGGAAGGCGGACAGGGTGCCACGGCCAGGCAGACACTGCTTGGAATCACCAAGGCGTCCCTCGCCACCAACTCCTTCCTGTCGGCCGCGTCCTTCCAGGAGACCACCAGGGTACTTACGGACGCCGCGATCAAAGGCAAGAACGACAAGCTCCTCGGACTCAAGGAGAACGTCATCATCGGCAAGCTGATCCCTGCAGGCACGGGCATGAAGATGTACCGCAACATCAACGTGGACTACGGCGAGAACAAAGCGTTCATCGACGAGTACATGAAGCGCAGGGCAGAGGAGAAGGCCGCCGAGGAAGCCGCAGCGAGAGCAGCCAAGGAAGCCGAGAAGGAAAAACAGGTCCTCGGGCTTTCTGAGGAAGCCGGACGCTCCGACGAGGAAGACGATCTTCTGAAGGCTGTCGAGGCGGCGCTGGCCGAGCAGATGGCCGGAAGCTTCGATCAGGACGCGGAAGTGCCTGCAGAAACGGCTGAAACGGCTGAAAATGCCGACGCGGAGTAAGATTCCGCTTGCATGAGCTTTGATCATGTGATAAAATATCATTCGGTTTTTGGCTGAACTGACCCCCAGGGGAGACCTCCGGGTCAGTTTGGCTGTTAAATAATCTTCGAAGAAAGGAGAAACGAATGCCTACCATTAACCAGTTAGTACGTCAGGGCAGAACCAGCACGGTCAAGAAGTCCGCTGCTCCGGCTCTCGGCAAGGGAATGAATGCTCTCAGGAGAGTATCCACAGACATCAATTCACCCCAGAAGAGAGGAGTTTGCACCTCTGTTAAGACCGTCACCCCCAAGAAGCCGAACTCGGCTCTTCGTAAGGTCGCCAGGGTCCGCCTGACCAACGGTATCGAGGTAACGGCCTACATTCCCGGAATTGGACACAATCTCCAGGAGCACAGTGTGGTCCTCATCCGCGGCGGCAGAGTCAAAGACCTCCCGGGTGTCAGATATCACATCGTGAGAGGTACGCTGGACACCGCCGGTGTCGCGAACCGCAGCCAGGCCCGCTCCAAATACGGTGCCAAGAGACCCAAAGTCAAAAAGTAAGATCATGACGGGAAAAAACGCGCCATTTATATATATAAATCGTGCGCCGCGGCCCGGGCAGCGGATCTCATAAGTCCGTGACCGGAGTCGAGTACCCCGCAAAAGTATTGCGCAGATAATTTCGCGGCCTGCGAGGCACGCAAGCGAGCGAAGAAGGAGCGTACTGAAGTACGTGACCGATGAACGAGCGCAGTGTAACAAAGCAGGAAACGAAATTAGCAAGCAAGGAGGGAAGAGAAGTGCCAAGAAAAGGAAATACACCCAAGCGTGAAGTACTTCCGGATCCTGTCTACGGCAGCGTCGTAGTCGCCAAGCTGATCAACAGCATCATGCTCGACGGCAAGAAGGGCGTTGCGCAGAATATCGTCTACAGCGCTTTTGACACGATCAAAGCGACCACGGGCGAAGATCCCATGGAAGTATTCAACAAGGCAATGAACAACATCATGCCTGTTCTGGAAGTTAAAGCAAGGAGAATCGGTGGTGCGAACTATCAGGTTCCTATTGAGGTAAGACCCGAGAGAAGACAGACGCTGGCCCTCAGATGGCTGACCGCTGCTGTCAGAGCCAGAGGCGAGAAGACCATGTCCGACCGTCTCGCGAAGGAACTCATGGACGCCTCCAACAACGCCGGAAACTCCGTAAAGAAGAGAGAGGATACCCACAGGATGGCCGAGGCCAACAAGGCTTTCGCGCACTTCAGGTGGTAATTTTGGGAGGAAGCAAAGATGTCTGGCAGAATGTTTTCGCTTGAGAAAACGAGAAACATCGGTATCATGGCGCATATCGATGCGGGTAAGACCACGACTACCGAAAGGATCCTGTTCTATACCGGAAAGACACATAAGATCGGCGAGACCCATGACGGTGCGGCCCAGATGGACTGGATGGAGCAGGAACAGGAGCGCGGTATTACCATTACTTCTGCTGCGACGACTGCGCAATGGAAAGGCCACAGGATCAATATAATTGATACCCCGGGCCACGTTGACTTTACTGTCGAGGTAGAGAGATCGCTGCGCGTCCTTGACGGCGCGGTGACGGTGCTGTGCGCCAAGGGAGGCGTCGAGCCCCAGTCCGAGACCGTATGGAGACAGGCCGAGAAATACGGTGTCCCCAGGATGATATTCGTAAACAAGATGGATATCATGGGAGCCGATTTCTTCAGGGTAGTCCGCATGGTCAAAGAGAGACTCAAAGCCAACGCGGTACCTGTGCAGCTTCCTATCGGAGCAGAAGAAACATTTGTCGGGATCATAGACCTGATCACCATGAAGGCTGAGATCTATAAGGACGAGCTGGGCAAGGAATTCGAGATAACCGATATCCCCGCCGACATGCTCGACCTGGCTCAGGAGTGGCATGACCAGCTGGTAGAGTCCGTCGCCGAGAGCGATGAGGACCTCACCATGAAATTCCTCGAGGGCGAGGAGATCACCGAAGCAGAGATCAAAGCCGTGATCAGAAAGAAGACGATAGCCTGCGAGATGGTTCCCGTCTTCTGCGGATCCGCCTACAGGAACAAGGGCGTACAGATGATGCTTGACGGCGTCGTCGACTATATGCCTTCTCCCGTGGACATTCCGCCTGTCAAAGGCATCAACCCCTTTGACGGGAAGGAAGCGGAGCGTGTCGCGTCCGATGACGCGCCGTTCTCCGCGCTGGCCTTCAAGATCATGGCCGACCCCTTTGTCGGAAAGCTCGCGTTCTTCCGTGTATATTCCGGAACTCTGAAGTCCGGCTCCTACGTCTACAACTCCACCAAGGGGAAGAAGGGCAGGATCGGCCGCATACTTCAGATGCATGCCAACAAGAGAGAAGAGATCGAGGAAGTCTACGCCGGCGACATCGCCGCCGCAGTCGGCCTTAAGGACGTAACGACCGGAGATACCCTCTGCGACGAGAAGAAGGAGATCATCCTCGAGTCCATGGAATTCCCGGATCCCGTTATCGAGATCGCGATCGAGCCTAAGACCAAAGCCGGCCAGGAGAAGATGGGCATCGCCCTCGCCAAGCTGGCTGAGGAAGACCCGACATTCAAGACCTATACAAACGAAGAGACCGGACAGACCATCATCGCCGGAATGGGCGAGCTGCATCTGGAGATCATAGTCGACAGGCTCCTCCGCGAATTCAAGGTGGAAGCCAACGTCGGCAAGCCGCAGGTATCCTATAAGGAGACCATCACGACGACTGCGGATGTGGATCACAAGTATGCCAAGCAGACCGGCGGCCACGGACAGTACGGCCACGTCAAGATCAAAGTGTATCCGAGAGAGCCGGGTTCCGGCTTCGAATTTACCAACTCCATCGTGGGCGGTGCCATTCCGAAGGAATACATCGGACCCATCGAGGAAGGTATCAAAGAAGCCATGGAGACCGGACCGATCGCCGGCTACCAGGTGGTGGACGTCGGAGTGGAACTCTACGACGGTTCATATCACGAAGTCGACTCCTCCGAGATGGCGTTTAAGGTCGCCGCTTCCATGGCGTTCCGCGAAGCCGTCCAGAAGGCGAAGCCCGTTTTGCTCGAGCCGATCTTCAAGGTCGAAGTCACAGTCCCCGACGAGTACATGGGCGATGTGATCGGCGACCTGAGCTCGCGCCGCGGCAAGATCGAGGGCTCCGACATGAACAACGGAGCAGTCGCGATCAGAGGCCAGGTGCCTCTTGCCGAGATGTTCGGATACGCTACCGACCTGAGATCCAAGACTCAGGGAAGAGGCGTGTACGTGATGCAGTTCGATCACTTTGACAAGCTGCCCGACAGCCTGCTCAGCAAGCTGAACGTCGGCAGATAATGACGATTCAAACGACTTTGATCAAATAGAGGAGATTTGAAATGGCAAAGCAGAAATACGAAAGAACCAAACCGCA
>JAFWFF010000270.1 GCA_017515765.1 Bacillota bacterium
CCGTTGCAGTAGCCTATTCCGAGCGCGGCTCCCGCCTTTGCCCTCCTGGCGGAAGAGTCGGGCCGGCCGGTGAGTCCCAGCTCCTCCAGGTCGGCAGGCGTCGCCGCAGGCTCTTTCGCTGCATCCGCCGAGCCCGCCGCGGCAGCGGTCCGTGCCGTGTCATCCGCGTCCTCCGGATACTCTACGGTGCAGACGCGCGCGAGGGCTTTCAGGATGTCCTCCGGCCGCGCGTTCTCGATCCCTATGTCGCCGTCCTTCTCCGCCTGATCAAAGGTCAGGTTCGCCCGCGCAGCCCCGGGAAATCTCCCGAGTATTGCGCGCCTTATCTCTCTTCCGGCGTGGTCCGGGTCGGTGAAAATAACTATGCCCGGATCCTCATAGGCCCGGGCTATGCGCTCCCACGTCTCTCTGCGTATTCCAAATCCGTGAGTCTCTATAGTAAGACAGTCCGCCGCTCTCAGGCAAGCCGCGGTATCGTCTCTCCCCTCGACCACTATGACCTCTTTGATGCGGGGCCTTTTGCCGGAGCGCCCGGGCTCCTTTCCGGAGGTCCCGTCAGCCCGCATTTTCCCCGCTCCCGAGAGTCCCGGCGTCGGACTGGCCTTCCTCCTGGCTTTCCTTGACCTCTTTGACCGTTTCGTCGATCACAAAGAGGACCTCGCCCGGCTTGATCATCTTAAGCTGCTTGCGCGCCTGCTCTTCGATATAGTCGAGGTCGTTCACGTTCTCAAGCTCGTTCAGCTTTTCCTGCTTGACCTGCTCCAGCTCCTCGCGCTGGGCGATGAGCCGCTCCTTCTCGGCGTGGAGGCTTATGATCCTCCGGACGTTGAACGCCACCGTGCCTACCAGGACGAGTATCAGGACCAGTATGGCCAGCCTCCCGTAGTTGATCTTTATTCTTTTGCGTCTTTTCTTCGTTGTTTCTGCCATTCTTCCGCCTCCGCGATGCGCTGTGACATACAGAAAGTGCAGTTCTCACCCATCTCGCCGATGCCCGTATCGTTGCACCTGTCACAAAGATACTTGACGTCGGTATAATCCATATCGTAGTTGTTGTCCGTGAGCAAAATCGCTCTGTCTTCGTAAAGCCGCTCTATCTCTTCGTTGTACTTCGTCTCCTCCTGGCCGCTGCCCTGCAGCATGGCCCTGGTCAGCAGGATGCCGAGTTCTTTGATGCGGTTGTCTATCGCTTCGACCTTCGGGATCTCGCGGTAGATCTTGCTGCGCCTCTTCGCCGCGTCGCGCTCGGCCTTGTTCCTCAGGTACTCGTAATAGTCCTTGAGGACGGCCATGGTGACGGCGGGCCTCGCTTCGCTCTCAGCCTCTCCGGTCCCGGCTGCCTCCTGCTTCCAGTTCCGGAGCGTGCTGTCGACGTATTTGATGTTCGGGTTGGATATGCCGGTCGTCCTCGAACAGGCTTCCAGGACCTTGTCCATATTGAAGCCAAGCTCGTCGAACCACGCGTCCATCAAAGCGCTCTCCGCTTCCGTGGGGTTCCGCGAAAGCCCGAGAGCCTTAAGGACGCGCCTCTGCCTTACGTGCCTTTGGTCGTTCTCGTCCAGGTAATCGTCTACGGTCGCCGCGGTGCGGAAGCCCTTTGCCACCCACTCGCTCACGACCTTGCCGATGTACTTGAAGTTGACCTTTCCCTTCTCCGCGCAGTAGGACACCGCCTTCAGGACGACCTCCGGCGTGGCGCCGAGATCCTCTATCCAGCCGATGACCGTGCGCATCTCGCTGCTGCTCAGCGTCCTTCCGAGCTCTTTCTCAAGAGCTTCCATCAGCTTCCTCGCGGCGTCGCTCCCGAACATGCCCGTCGGGTGGATCTCTTCGGGATCCGGCGGGGTCGCTGCCGCTTCTCCGCTTCCGTACATCATCTCTTTCAGGTTTACGAACTCGACGCTGAAGCCGAGCTTCCCGCCCTCGTCGAGGTATTTCTTCTTGACAGCGCCGAGGCCCTCCCAGTAATCCCAGGCTTCCGCGATGACGTTCTCGCTTATCCCGAGCTCCTTGGCCATCTGGCTGTCCGGAAGCGCCCTTCCGATCTCAGCGTAAAGCCGCGCAAGCAGATAGACCTTCACGTAGTCTCCGTCCGCTCCGGGCATCAGCTCGTTTATGAAAATGTTTTCAAGCGGCAGGTCCGCAAGGTATATGTCTCCTGCCTTTGGTCTTACGTATTCCATTCTGGATCTCCGGGCTTAGAAATCGGCAGGCACGGAAGCCATGGCGCTCTCTTCGGACGCGAATGCCCTGTCTGCGAATTTGGTGTATCTTCCCACCCAGGTGAGCTCCACCATCTTTGTCTCGCCGTTCCTGTGCTTGGCTATGTCGACCTCGCAGATGCCCGGCTTGGTGCTCTCCTCTTTGGTGTAGTACTCGTCGCGGTGCAGGAATATGACCATGTCCGCGTCCTGCTCTATGGATCCCGAGTCCCTCAGGTCCGAAAGGATCGGCCGCCTGATCTTCTGGTCCTTCGGCGGCCTGGACAGCTGGGACAGCGCGACGAGCGGGCAGTCCATCTCTCTCGCGAGGAGCTTCAGGGCTCTCGTGATCTTTCCGATCTGGACGTTCCTGTTCTCGCCTTCGACGTCCATCAGCTGCAGATAGTCGACGATTATGAGGTCGAGCCCCTGCTGCGCCTTCATCCTGCGGCATTTGCTCTTCATCTCGGTGAGCCTGGCGCCGGGGGTGTCGTCGATGTTGATGCTCATCTTCGACAGCCTGTCCATCGCCATGTGGATCTTGTCCCAGTCGTGGCGCTCGACGTTTCCGTCGCGGAGCCTGCTGATCTCCACGTTGGACTCGATGGAGAGCATTCTCATTCCGAGAGACTCGTCCGACATCTCCAGGTTGAAGATCAAAACCTTCGCGTCGGCTTTCTTGGCGGCGTTCAAGGCTATGTTCAGAGCAAAGGCGCTCTTTCCCATGCCCGGGCGCGCTGCCAGGATCACGAGGTCCGACTTCTGCAGGCCGTTGGTTATCTTATCTATCTCGGCATAGCCGGTGGGCACGCCTTTGATGCGGCCGCCGGCTTTGATCGCGCGGTCTATGGAGTCGATGTTCCGGAGCAGGACGTCATTGATCGGGACGTAGTTCTTGCGTTCGCGGCCCTGGGCGACGTCAAAGATCTCGCGCTCCGCGTTGTCAAGGATCGTCGAGACTTCGACGCCTTCGTCAAAGCTCTGCTCCCTGATCTCGTCGGCGGTGCGTATAAGGCTCCTGAGCGAGGCCTTCTCGGACACTATCTTTGCGTAGCCCGCGGCGTTGATGACGGACGGCGCCTCGGAAGGAAGCCACCCGACGTACGCGCGGCCGCCTGCCAGCTCCAGGCTCCCCATCTGTTTCAGCTTGTCGCTGACCGTGACTATATCGACTTCTTTGTTCTCGTCAAAGAGCTTGCGGATCGCCTTGAAGATCTCGCGGTGCCCCGACTCGTAGAAATCCTCTGCGGTCACTATGTCGAGCACGTCGGCGAGAGCGTCCTTGTCGAGCATGGCCGCTCCGAGACAGGCCTGTTCGGCCTCTTTGCTGTGTGGAGGGATTCTCTCTGCCATTTTACTTCTCTCCCTGGTCCGTCACTTCCACCTTCACGGTGCCCTTGACTTCCGAATAGAGCTTTACCGTGACCTTAAAGGTCCCGAGCTGCTTGATCGGTCCGTCCATCTCGATCTTTTTCTTGTCGATGTTCATGCCGAGCTGCTCGCTCATCGCCTCGGCCACGTCCTTGGACGTGATGGAGCCGAAGAGCTTGCCGTCCTTTCCGGCCCTGCTCTTTATGACGACCTTTCGGTCCGCGAGCTCCGCCGCGCGCGCTTCCGCCGCGGCTCTGCTGTCCGCTGCTTTCTTCTGCTGGAGCTCTCTCTGCTTTTCCAGGCTCCTTATATTTCCTTCGGTGGCCTCGAGCGCCAGACCCCTGGGGATCAGCATATTGCGGGCGAACCCGTCGCTCACCTTGACCACTTCGCCGGCCTTGCCGGTTCCCTGTACGTCTTTCCTGAGTATTACTATCACGTCTTTGCTCCTTTTCCGTCAGCCTGCGTGTTTGTTTCCCTGTTTATCTTATCCTGCTCCTACTGCTCCGGCGTTTCCCGGGACGCTCCCGCGGCGGCGAGGAGCCGCTCTATCACTTCCTCGGGAGGCATCCTGAGCTGGGCTCCCGCGGTCCCGAAATGCCCGCCTCCGCCCATCTCCTCGAGCAGTACCTGGACGTTCAGGTCGCCCAGCGATCTCGCGCTCACGCACGTCACTCCGCTGTCGTTCTCTCCGGCAACAAAGCTCGCCTTGACACCTCTTATGGTGAGCAGTTCATCCGCCACCTGGGCGTTGATGACCTGCGCGTCCTGCTGCTTCCCGGGACATATTGACGTCGCTATGCCGTTGGGATGGAACGTCGCATCGGCAATTGCCTTTGCACGCACCCTCAGGGTGTCCATATCGGTCTGGAAGAACCTTTTTACCTCTGTGGTGTCGGCTCCGAGACGCCTCAGCCACGCCGCGGCCTCGAAGGTCCTTACGCCTGTTTTGATCGAGAAGCGGTTCGTATCGACCGTCATTCCTGCCAGAAGCGCCTCCGCCTCGAGCTTCAGCACCCCGCGCCTTCCGAGCACGTACTGGAGCATCTCCGTGACCAGTTCGGCAGTCGAGGAGGCGTAGGATTCCACATACGCGAGCGCCGGATTGTCGATATTGTCCTCGGCTCTCCTGTGGTGGTCGATCACCGCCACCTTTCCGGCTCCCTTAAGGAGCGCAGGCGCTTCAACGAGGCTCGGCCTCGCGGTATCGACTACCACGACCAGCGTCGACTCGTCGCACAGGGCCATGGCTTTCTCTGCCCGGATGATGTTGTATTCCTGGGAATGCCGCACCTGGTCGTAAAGGATCCTGAGCGAGTCGGGGACTTCGTCGATCACTATATGCGCCTCGGTGCTGCTGTACTGGCAGAGCCTGTAGATCCCGAGCGCCGACCCGAAGGAATCAAGGTCTCCGTGCCTGTGGCCCATTATGAATACCCGGCTCGCCTGTTCGATCAGCTTGCAGAGCGCGATGCCTACGATACGGGACTTGCCTTTGTTGCTCTTCTCTATGGTCTGGCTCTTGCCTCCGAAGAACAAAAGCCTATCTTCGCTCTTCACCACTGCCTGGTCGCCGCCGCGCCCCAGGGCGAGGTCGAGCGCCTCCTGGGCGAACTCCGCGGTCTCTGCGACGGTCTTCCCGCCGGTGCCCACGCCGATGCTGAGGCTGAGGGGGAAATCCTCCTCCGTGACTATGTTCCTCACGTCGTTCAGCACCGCGAACTTGCCTGCGCAGAGTCCCTCCAGCGCCGAACGCTGGAAATATACCAGGTACTGGTCATCCTTCACCCTGTCGGCCGAGCCGCCTATCTCCGCGGCCCACCTGCGGACGACTTTGTTTATCTCGGAGACCACCGCCATACCGGACTCCGAGGAGACCGATTCGTTCATCTGGTCGTAGTTGTCCAGGTTGATGCGGCAGACGCAGACCCTCTCGGCGTCATAGCGCTTCTTCAGGTCCTCGAATCCCGTGACGTCCGTGAAGAAGACCGCCAGGTCGTTCCCCTCGGCAAACGCTTCCCTGTCCGCGGTCAAAGCGAACTTCCGGCCGTTCCGCTCTATCACCGGGCGCTCTTCGCCCGAAGTCTCGAGGTCCTTTATGCGGATGCCCGTGAGCGCGAAGAAATCAGCGTTCTCCAGATCCGCGTACTGAAAGACCCGGTCGATCGAGCGGTTCACGCTCTTTATCTTTCCGTTCTCGCCGACCACGCACATTGGGATAGGCACGTGGGCTGCCAGTATCTTTTCGGATATCTCTTCTGTCATATTCCTCTCCCGAACGGATAGCTTCCCGTTCCATTCCCGGAACTTGCGCATAATCCGGGACAATATTATAACACATATTGACCCGCAAGTGTGTGTATTCTGTGTAAAAAAGGGGCCCGCGGAGCTGTCGCTCCCCGGGCCCGCGAACGGTTCACATATTCATTGTCCTCAGGATAATTCCGAGGCGTCCTTCGGCATCACGTTCACCTTTACAGAATCCGCCGTTATCCTGATCATCTTCGGCTTCTGTGCCTTGCTGAGGTTCTCCTCGTATTCCGCCTCTATCTCCGCGATCCTGCGGCCGCACTCTTCCCTGATGGCTTCAAGCTCGGCGTTCCACTTCTCCTCAAAGGATCCGAGGTCTATGCGCCCCTTTGACGCGGCGTCCTTCTCGTATTCGGCGATCCTGTTCTCGGCGTCCGCGAGCCTTCCTGCGTAGGAGGACAGCTTCTCCGCGCTCTCGGTCATCGCAGTCTCGTACTCCGCGAGTTTTGCCTGATATTTGGCCATTTTGCGGGATGCCTCGTGGATCCAGGCCGCGGCTTCCGCGAGGCGCTTGTCGGACTGTTCGACCTTTGCCTTCGCCTCGGAAAGCTCCTTCTCGGTCCCCGCGAGCTTTTCCTCAAAGCCCTTCAACATGTCCTCGTCGGCAGCGCTGCTGCGTTCCTTCATCTCCTCGGCTTCGCGCTGGAAGAGCTCAATGAGCTCCCTGATCTTATAAAGGACGTCCGTCTGGTCGACTCCGCCGAAGGCGGTCTTCTTAAACTCCAGATTGCGTATGTATTCCTCTATCGAATTGAATGACATTTAGCCCCTCCTTACGATCTGGCCGTTTTCAGCAGGTCTATCAGCCTGTTGAGTTCTTCGTCGCTGTAATACTCAACCTCTATTGTGCCGCCTCTGCCCTTGGCGACTATGGAGACTTTGGTCCCGAGGACGTTCTTCAGTTCTTCCTCGACGCTCAGGACTTCACGGCTCTTGACGCGCTTCAGCGGTTTGCGCCTCGCCGCGCCGCCCTGGGCGGCAAGTTTTTCGGCAGCTCTGACGGTCAGCCCGTCTTTGATGATGCGCCTGGCAATTTCTTCCTGTTTGCTCCCCGGCGCCGCAAGTATCGCCCGGGCGTGTCCGGGAGTGAGCTCTCCGGATGAGACGTAGCTCTTGATGCTGTCCGGGAGTTTGAGCAGCCTCAGCGAATTGGCGATGTACGGCCTGGACTTGCTCACGCTTCTGGAAATTTCTTCCTGTGTCATGCCGTATATGCTCGCCATCTGCTGAAGGCCCATGGCTTCCTCGATCGGGTCGAGGTCCTCGCGCTGCATGTTTTCAATGATCGCGACCAGCATGTTCTCCTCGTCGGTGAGCTCTCTCACCAGGCAGGGGACGGTTTTCAGTCCGGCTTTCCTTGCCGCGCGCCAGCGCCTCTCGCCGGCCACTATCTCATAGCCGACTCCCGAGGGCCTTACCACCAGGGGCTGGATGACTCCGTGCTCCAGGATGGACGCGGAAAGTTCTTCGATCTTTTCGGGATCAAAGTTTTTCCTCGGCTGGTTCGCGTTCGGCTTGATGTCGCTGATATCAACGTATCTGACGGTTTCAGCGTCATCTGCCTCAGGCGCTTTTGGTCCCGCGGGCCGCCTGCCCCGGTTCTTCCCGGGGGACGTTCCTGAGAGATCTGCGACCGGCTCTATCGGGACGTCCGGCGCGTCTGCGAACAGCGCTCCGAGGCCCCTTCCCAAGCCTCCTTTTACTTTAGATGCCATTACTCTTCCTCTCTCTCAAGAAATTCCTCCGCGAACTCCGTGTATGCCTCGGCGCCTCTGGATTTCGGGTCGTACTCGACGATCGGCAGGCCGTAGCTCGGCGCTTCGGCGAGCCTGATGTTCCTGGGTATGACCGTAGAATAGACCTTTGGGCCAAAGTACTTCTTGACCTCCTGGACTACCTGCGCGCTTAGATTGGTCCTGCCGTCGAACATGCTGAGGATGACGCCCTCGATCTCGATGTCCGGATTGAGGTTCTTCTTTACCAGGTCGATGGTGCTCACCAGCTGGCTCACGCCTTCCAGCGCGTAGAACTCGCACTGGATCGGGATGAGGACGCTCTCGACCGCGGTGAGTGAATTGATCGTCAAAAGACCCAGCGAAGGCGGGCAGTCGATGAAGATATAGTCGTATTTGTTCCTGACCTTGTCGATGGCCTTTTTCAGGCGTTTCTCGCGGCCCTGGATCTGCACCAGTTCGATCTCCGCCCCTGCAAGATCAACGCTTGCGGGGATTATGTCCAGGCCTTTGGTGCGGGTGTGCAGGATGGCCTTCCTGGTGTCGAAATCCTCTTCGATCAAAAGATCGTAGACCGTGTATTCCAGAGTTTTTTTCTTGATCCCGATGCCGCTCGTGGTATTGCCCTGCGGATCGATATCAAGTATCAGAACCTTTTTACCGAGGCGGGCGAGGCAGGCGCCGAGGTTGATGTTCGTAGTAGTCTTGCCCACTCCGCCTTTCTGGTTGAAAATCGCTATTGCTCTTCCCACTTTAGTCCCTCCGCTCATTATTGATTATTTTACTTTTACATTATACACACGCGTGTTTGTCTATTTCAACAGAAATATTTTCTCTTACGGCCGGCCGCGTGCTGCTTTCGCTATTTTTACACGTTTCTGCGCGAAAAAATTTTTCGCCGGTTTTCCCCAATAAAAAATGTTTCACGTGAAACAGCCGCCGTGGATTGTTTCACGTGAAACATTTTGATGCCTGTCTGTCATTTGATGGGCTTTGATGAAGGGGTGCCCGCGCGCCTCGGATACTTCCCGGACGTATGCGCCGCCTTCCCGATCACCACAAGACAATGTGCTTTTTCCGAGGATCCCTGCACAACATATGGAATGCCGGCAGCACCTCCGCCAAGCAGCCTTATCGCCTTGCCGGCGCGCTCCAGTTCCTCGCCGACCGGATAGCTCTTATACGCGCAGAAGCTTCCGCCGATCCGGACAAGCGGGATGCAATACTCCGCAAGGACCGAGAGGTCCGCAACCGCGCGTGAAACGCAGAGGTCGAACGCTTCTCTGTACTCCTTCATCCTGCCGACGTCCTCCGCCCTGCCGTGGACCGTCCTGACGTTCGTGATCCCCAGTTCCTCGCAAAGCTCGTCGATCACCGCGAGCCGCTTGGCGAGGGAATCGATCAGCACGAATTCCTTGTCGGGGCTGCAGACCGCGAGCGGAACGCCGGGGAACCCGCCGCCCGTTCCGAGATCCGCGACACGCGAAGCGTTCTCGTAGAATGCGTGGCCGAGGGGCGCCATTGAATCTATGAAATGCCTTTCGATGAATTCCTCCGGATCGGTGATCGCGGTCAGGTTTATGAACTTGTTCTTTTCAAGCAGCGCGTCCCTGTAGCCCAGAAGCTTCGCGGCTTTTCCCGCGGGATCTTCCACTCCCAGGGCGGCCAGCTTTTCAACCAGATCCGCCATCACGATCCTTCCTTTTCTTTTTTCATCCTGCGCTGTTTCTCGAGGTATACCGTGAGGACGTTGATGTCCGCGGGTGATACACCGGAGATGCGCGAGGCCTGTCCGAGAGAGAGCGGTCTGACCGCGTCGAGCTTCTGTGACGCCTCGATGCGAAGCCCTTTGATCGCGGAGTAGTCCAGATCCGGAGACAGCGGTCTCTCCTCCATGCGGCGGAACTTCTCCACCTGCGCGGTCTGCTTGCGGATGTAGCCCTCGTATTTCACCTCGACGGAGAGCTGCTCCTTCGCGTGGAAGGGGAGCTCCGGCCGTCCGGCGTCTATCTCTTCGAGATTTTCGTAAGTGACCTCAGGTCTCCTGAGCATGTCCTCAAGCGTAATGCCCGAGACAACCGGCGCGCTGCCGATCTTCTCCAGAAAAGCGTTCGCCCTTGCCGGCTCTACGACCGTTGAAGCGAGCCTTAATCGTTCAGCCGCGACGAGTTCCTGCTTCTCGCGGAACTTCCGGTAGCGCTCCTCAGACACAAGGCCGATCTCATGGCCCTTTTCGGTGAGCCGCTGGTCGGCGTTGTCCTGCCTGAGCAAAAGCCTGTATTCCGCGCGGCTGGTCATTATCCTGTAAGGCTCGTTGGTGCCTTTGGTCACCAGGTCGTCGATCAAAACTCCTATATAAGCTTCGTTCCGCCCGAGCACGAGCGGCTCTTTTCCATAAATTTCCAGTGACGCGTTGATGCCTGCGATGAGCCCCTGCGCAGCCGCCTCCTCGTAGCCCGAACTGCCATTGAACTGCCCGGCGCAGAAAAGGCCCGGGAGAACTTTGCTCTCCAAGGACGGCTTGAGCGTGATCGGGTCGATGCAGTCGTATTCAATGGCGTAGGCCGGCCGCGTGATCACGATGTTTTCAAGGCCGGGGATGCTGTGGTAGAAATCACGCTGCACGTCCTCCGGGAGCGACGAGCTCATGCCCTGGATATACATCTCGTCCGTGTCCAGGCCCTCGGGCTCTATGAAGAGCTGGTGCCTCTTCTTGTCCGGGAAGCGCCGGATCTTATCCTCGATAGACGGGCAGTATCTGGGGCTGATACCCTCGATCTGGCCTCCGAACAGCGCGGAGCGGTGGAAGTTGTTCCTTATTATCTCATGCGTCCTGTCGCAGGTGTATGTCAGATAGCAGGATACCTGGTCCCGCTCGAGGGTCTCGTTCATGAATGAGAACGGAACCACCGGAACGTCGTCCTTCTGCTCCTCCATCACGCTGAGATCAAAGCTGTCGGCCAGCGCCCTGGCGGGTGTCCCGGTCTTGAACCTCCTGAGCTTTATGCCGTGCGCCTCCAGATCCCCGGACAGCTCGCGCGCGGGCGCGAGGCCGTTCGGGCCGCTTTCGAACGCGCTGTCGCCGATGAAGATCTTGCCGCCGAGGAAGGTCCCGGTCGCGATGACTATCGCCTTTGCCCGGTATTCGGCATGAGTCCTGGTAACGACTCCGGAGACTCGGCCGTTTTCGGTGAGTATGCGGACCACCTCGTCCTGCTTGATGTGAAGGTTCGGCTC
>JAFWFF010000271.1 GCA_017515765.1 Bacillota bacterium
CATCGCCAAGAACGTCGCGGGCGAGCTCTCCTTCGCAAACGTGGTGACGTTCAACATGGACGAGTATGTGGGGCTGCCCCACGAACATGACCAGAGCTACTGGTACTTCATGCACGACAATTTCTTTGATCATCTCGTAGACATGAAGCCTGAGAACATCAACATCCTTAACGGCATGACCGACGATCCGGAAGGCGAGTGCGCACGCTATGAGGAAAAGATCGCTTCCTACGGCGGAATCGACCTGTTCATGGGCGGAATCGGCGTCGACGGACACCTCGCGTTCAACGAGCCCTACACCTCGCTCAGCTCCAGGACCGGCGTCAGAGACCTGACCACCGACACCAGGATCGTGAACTCCAGATTCTTCGGAAACGACCCGGAGAAGGTGCCCGCCCAGGCGCTCTCCGTCGGCATCGGCACAGTCACCGACTCCAAGGAAGTCCTGGTACTGATCAGCGGCCACAACAAAGCCCGCGCCCTGGCCAAGACCGTCGAGGGCGGCGTCTCCCAGAAGTGGACCGCCAGCGCTCTCCAGATGCACAACGGCGCGATCATCGCCTGCGATGAGGAAGCCTGCGGCGAACTGACCGTCGACACATACAAATACTTCCTCGACATCGAGAAGAAAGAGAGACTGTAATGTATAAGATCACGGAACTCTACGACCTGGACCACACCCTGGCGAAGGACTACCTCTCTCAGTTCGACTATCCCTGGGAGGCTCTGAAGGGCATCAAAGATTTCATCCTCGCCCTCGGCCCGACCCTCGGCGACGACTATGAGGAGAGAGAGCCCGGAGTCTGGATCCACAAGACCGCCAAGGTCGCACCCTCGGCGTCTATCGGCGCGCCCTGCATCATCGGGCCCGAGACCGAGGTGAGGCACTGCGCTTTCATCAGAGGCTCCGCCCTTGTCGGCGCGAACTGCGTCGTCGGAAACAGCGTGGAATACAAGAACGTGATAATCTTTGACAACGTCCAGACACCGCACTACAACTACGTAGGCGACTCCATCCTCGGCTATAAGAGCCATATGGGAGCAGGCTCGATCACGTCCAATATCAAATCCGACAGGAAGAATATCGTGATCCGCACATCGGAGGACTCCATAGAGACCGGCCTCAGAAAGATCGGAGCGATGCTCGGCGACTACGTCGAAGTCGGCTGCAACGCGGTGATGAACCCGGGCACGATGATCGGCCGCCACTGCATCGTCTATCCGACTTCCTGCGTGCGCGGAGTGGTGCCGGAGAAGAGCATTTGGAAGAATACCGGCGAAGTAGTAAGCATAAAAGAGTGAGAATAGGGGGGCCGGCGCATAGCCGTCCCCTTTGATCATTGGATAACGGAGGTACTCATATGGGTAAATATTTCGGAACAGACGGCTTCAGGGGCGAGGCCAACGTCGGCCTGACCTACGAGCACGCCATCAAGATCGGCCGCTTCCTCGGCTGGTACTACGGCGCGCGCCTCGACAAGCAGTGCAAGATCGTGATCGGCAAGGACACCAGAAGGTCCAGCTATATGTTTGAGGACGCGCTCTGCGCAGGACTCGTCGCGAGCGGGGCAGACGCGTACATCATGCACGTCACGACCACCCCGTCGGTCGCGTACATCACCAGGACCGACGACTTTGACTGCGGCATCATGATCTCCGCGTCCCATAACCCGTTCTACGACAACGGCATCAAGCTGTTCAACGGAAACGGCGAGAAGATGGACGAGGAGACGATCCTCGAGATCGAGGACTATATCGACGGCAAGACCCAGGCTTCATCGCGGTCCAGCGCACCGAATTTCCCGAACCCGTCAGCCGAGAACAGGATCTTATCCATGCTGTCATACGTGACCA
>JAFWFF010000272.1 GCA_017515765.1 Bacillota bacterium
ATTCTTCCCCGAACAAAGCCGTGTACATGTTCACGGCGTATCTGTCTGTCATGCTCGCGACGAAGTCCTTTGCCGCAGTCTCCGGTCCTTCTTCTTCCGCTATCTCGATATATTCGGGCGGAAGGCCGGAAGGATCGTTTCTGAAATGCGAATAGAGCCCTTTGATCACCGCTTCCACCTTTGCGAGGTCCTCCTCGCGCTTTACAAGGCTGCTGCGGTAGACGTTGCGGAACATGAAGTCTCTCAGCTCGATCAGGTTCTCCCAGTGCAGATCGTCCATCCTTATCGCCTCGAGGCCTCTGCTGGAAACGATCACATTCATCACCATGGAGTTGATCCTCTGGCTGTGCCTCTCGCCGAAAACGTTTATCGGTCCTTCCGGAAGGTCATCTTTTGAGATCACACCGCTTCTCAGCGCGTCGTCTATATCATGGTTGATATACGCGATGCGGTCGGAAACGCGCACGATCTGGCCTTCCAGTGTCGCGGGGAAACCTTTGCCGGAATGGTTCAGGATCCCGTCTCTTACCTCAAAGGTCAGATTCATTCCCTTTCTGTTCCCGCTTCGCTCCAGAACGTCGACTACGCGGAGGCTCTGTTCGTTATGCCTGAAGCCGCCGGGATGTATCTCGTTAAGGACCGCTTCCCCGTTATGCCCGAACGGGGTGTGTCCGAGATCGTGGCCCAGTGCTATGGCTTCCGTGAGGTCCTCATTAAGCTTAAGCGCCCTGGCTATGGTCCTGGAGATCTGTGATACTTCCAGCGTATGTGTGAGACGCGTGCGGAAATGGTCTCCCTCGGGAGACAGAAAGACCTGTGTCTTATGCATCAGCCTTCTGAACGCCTTGCTGTGGATTATGCGGTCGCGGTCGCGCATGTATTCGGTCCTGACCGTGCAGGGTTCCTCAGGCATCAGTCGTCCCAGGCTTTTCGCGGACTTCATCGCTCCCGGCGCAAGCAGTTCTTCCTGAAGTTCAAGTTCTTCTCTGATCGTCATCTCACACTCCGGTATGGCCAAAACCGCCGGCTCCCCTCTCGGTCTCTGACAGTTCTTCCGCGCATTCGAACTCTGCCTGTTCGAATCTGTTTATCACTATCTGGGCGATGCGGTCGCCGTCGTTGATAACAAATGGTTCTTTGCCCCAGTTTATCAGGGCGACTCTGACCTCTCCCCGGTAGTCAGCGTCGATGGTCCCTATGCCGTTCACAAGGCCTATGCCATGCTTTACCGCAAGGCCGGAGCGCGCGCGGACCTGGGCTTCGTAACCCTCGGGAAGCTCCATGAAGATCCCTGTGGGTACCAGGTATCTTTCGCCGGGGCCAAGGGTCACCGGCCCCTCCGGGAGCCACGCTGCTATATCGAAGCCGGCCGAAAGAGGCGTTTCGTATTTCGGGATCCTGCCGCTCTCTGATATTATCCTAAGCTTCATTTCTTCATCATCCTTCTTACATCAAAACGCTTTCCGGACACCGATACGGCGGTATATGTCGACGGATCTGCGATCATCTTGACAGCCCGGTCTATGGCTTTCAAGTCCACCGAATCGTATCCCGCGAGAACTTCTTCCGGCGAATACAGGCGGCCCATGAGGAGCAGGTTCCGCCCGTTCTTCAGCATGTGCACAGACACGCTCTCCCTGGAGAAGACGTACGCGGATTTGATCTGTTCCCTGGAAGATTCAAGTTCCTCTTCAGTAACGCCCTTCTCTCCGAGGAGATACAGTTCTTCTTTGATCGCTTCTACGGCCTCCGCGGCCCTTTCGGTCGTCACTCCGGCGTAGATCTCGAAGTATCCCGCGTTGGAGAAATTATTGTTCGAAGCGTATACGGAATACGCGAGGCCCTTCTCCTCCCTGATCCTCTGGAAAAGCCTCGAGCCCATGCTCCCTCCCATCAGATTCGCGAGAAGGTGCGCGGCGTAGTATTTTTTGCTCGCCTGTGAGACGCCCGGAGTCACCGCGCAGATATGGGTCTGCTCGATATCCTTGACTATGCTCCTGAACCTCGGCTCGTATTCCGCGCTGACCGGGCAAGCCACAGGGCGCTTCGACGCCGGCCGCGAGAATTCGGTCTCGAAGAACGATATGACTTCCTTCTCATCAAAGTTCCCTGCGACCGATATCACTATATTGTCCATGGTGTAAAGCGAATCGACGTATTCGTGCATCACCCTGCTGTTCACCCTGGCAAGGGTCACGGGTTTTCCCAGAATGGAATTCCCAAGGCTGTTTCCCTTGAGCAAAAGCTCGCCTGCCGTCTCGTGCGCGACCTCATCGGGGGTGTCCTGGTACATTTTGATCTCTTCCATGACTACCAGGCGTTCCCTGTCGAGTTCTGCCCCGGAGAATGTGGAGTTCATGATCATGTCTACCAGCACCTCGGCGGCTTTGAAGAAGTTCTGGGACGTGGATTTCACGTAATAGCAGGTCGCTTCCTTTCCGGTGAAAGCGTTAATCTGGCCGCCTATACGGTCAATATCGGAAGCTATGTCCTTTGCGGTGCGCTTCTCCGTTCCCTTGAACATCATGTGCTCGGTGAAATGTGAGATGCCGCTGTATCTCAGGTCTTCCGAAACGGCTCCGGCGCCTGCCCAGATTCCAAGGCAGCAGGATTCCACATACGGTATGTATTCCATTACCAGCCTTACGCCGGTCTTAAGTTTCTTTATCGTTGGCAATTCAGGTCCTCCGTTACTGTCTTCATAAGGTTGCGGACGATTATCCGGGTGTTTTCCATAAAGGCTTCAAAGGGCTGGCTGTTTCCCCTGATGTCGCTCCAGTATCTGGCTGTGTATTCTTTGATGATGGCGTCGTAATCCTCTCCACGAGCCATCATATCCCTGACAAGCCCGTACTGCTCCTCCGCGACACGTAGAAAGTCAGTGAAATACTGTTCCGAATACCA
>JAFWFF010000273.1 GCA_017515765.1 Bacillota bacterium
CCGTGTAGAACGCTCCGTCATCGCCAGAGTAATAGGTGTTCCCGTTCAGATTGAACCATCCGCCGGTCCTTCTCACCTCACCCGCCTCATCGGCGTAGTAGAGCTTCCCGTCCTCGAAGAAGAAGCCTTCGTCAAGCTCAGGATCCGCCTGCTCCGCGGCTTCGGGCTCCGCGGCCGCGGGTTCGGTCGGTTCCACGACCATGTCGTCCGCCTCCTGGTCATCCGTTTCGCCATCAAAGGAGGCTTCTCCGTCCGGTTCGGCAAAATAAGCAGGATCTTCAGGTGTAGGAAGGTCTTCGTATCCTTCCGCTCCCGCCTCATGTCCCGCGAAGGTCTCCCTTTCACCGGGAGCGGCGTTTTCAGTTCCTGCATCGCCGGGCCCGGCTGCGGGCTCTTCTTCCGCGGTGCACGCGGCGCCGGGGGCCTTGCCCGCCTTCGCCTGCGCGTCACCCGAGAAAAGCTGCCCGGGGGCGCATCCGGAGATCAAAGAGACCGCTAGCAGCACAGCCAAAGACAGCGCCGCCGCCCGTCCGGCGCGGCAGGCTGTTTTGATCGTCGATCTTCCGGCCTTTCCTGCTCTCATTCCCTGCTCCCCGCTTTCCGCGATGACCTCACGGGCGTGATCATTGCATGCCTAAAACAGGCGCTTATGCCTATCCACGTTAATTATAGCACACAAAACGTCCAGAAGCACTATATTTTGTTGATTTCACGGTTTTTCAGCGATATAATTACAATATATGCCGCCCAGGAGAGATGTAATATGAAACAGATAGTACACGTCGGATACGCGCACTCCCCGAAGGACATGAGGATCTTCGAGAAGGAATGCACTTCTCTTGCAAAAAAACCGAACTACAGCGTCACCTACGTCACCTCGACCAAGTCCGGAGTGCCCGTGGGCGAATATACCGACCACGGCGTCAGGATCAGGATCCTTCCCCTGGTCGACAAGCGCTATGTGAGGCTCATCCACTATCTCTTCGATCTGAAGAAGGAACTGATCTCGCTCGACGCAGACCTGTATCACTTCCACGAGCCCTGGCTCCTCCCTGTAGTCGCAGGCGCGCTTAAACGCCGCGGCAAGCCGGTGATCTTCGACATGCACGAGCTCTACAGGGAGCAGTTCATGCAGCGGAAGGGCTTCATCGCAAAGATGATCGGGCGGTTCTACCGGAGATACGAGAGGCACGTCCTCCCGAAGCTCGACGCGGTCATCTTCCCCTGCAAGGTGCTTGGCCTAGACCCGCTCGAGGGCATCCCGCTCAGGCGGCCGACCGTCTACATAGACAACACCGCCATCACCGAGGATCCGGATCCCGAGGTCCGCAGAAAGGCCCTGGAGACCGTAGCGGAGAGGCTTTCCGGCTTTGATCCCGAAGGCTGCCCGGTCACGGTCTACGCAGGCTCGCTATCCGAGACCCGCGGCATAACCCCGGACGTAGTGGGCACCGCAAGGGCCGGAGCAAAGATCCTCCTCGCGGGCTGGTTCGACTCGCCCGAGTATAAGGAGAGGCTCATGTCGATGCCGGAGTGGGAATGCGCGACCTTCGTGGGGAAGCTCACCAGGCCCGAGGTCTACGCCCTGAACGAGCGCTGCGACATCGGCCTCGCCACGCTCCTCAACGTCGGCCAGTACTACCGCATCGACAATCTGCCGACCAAAGTCCACGAATACATGCAGCTCGGCATGCCCGTCATCGTCTCCGACACGGATTTCAACAAGAGACTCCTTAAGGAATACGAGTTCGGCATAGCCGTGGATCCCTCCGACCCCGACGCGATCGCCGAGGCGATCCGCAGGATCAGTTCCGACCCCGAACTGGCTGCGAAGATGAGCGCCGAAGGCAAAAGGGCCGTCAGGGAGCGCTTCAGCTGGAGCAATGAAGAAAAGAAGCTCTTCGAACTCTACGAAGAACTTCTCGGCGAATAGATATTATCTCATGATCAAAGCCGCCCGCCGGCGTCACCGGCCCGCGGCTATTTTTTTGTAGAGTTCCGCGTAGGCGCCGCAGATCCGGCTCCAGCGGAATTTCTCGACCAGGGAGGATGCGTTAAGCGACAGGGCGGTATAGTTCTCCGCGGTCTTTTTGATCTTCTCCGCGAGATCCTCCGCGCTCCTGTCGTCCACGGAATAACCGGCCGCGCCTTCTTCGAACTGGCCGTCGAAGCCCTGACCCTTCGTATAGATCACTGGCAGTCCCTGGCTCATCGCTTCTGCGTATACCAACCCGAAAGTCTCGGTGTGGGACGGCATGACAAAGATGTCGTGATCCCTTATAACGTTTATCAGCTCCTCCTTCGGCATGGCGTCCAGATGCCTGTAGGAAGGGTATTTTTCAAGCTTCGCGGCGATCGCTCCGTCTTTTATCTTACCGACCGTTGTGAACGTCGCGTTCCAGCCTTCCGCCGCCAGCAGTTCCACCGCTTCCGCCGTGAGCTCCGGGTTCTTGTTGCGGTTCACCGCGCCAGCGTAGAGCAGCCTCGGCGACTTTGCAGCAGCCCTCGCTGCTTTCTCCGGGTCCGCTTCGCGCACGATGTTGTCGAACCAGAAATCGTCTATTCCGTTGGGTATGACGCATGATTTCGCGTCAATGTCCGCCCTGTACTCTTCCGGGACGTAGAGCTCCAGCACCTGCTTCCTGTACACGTCGGAGAGGAAGAGGACCGCGGACGCGTTCTTTAGGATCTCGACTCCCCTCTTCCTGAGCAGGAGCCTGAATTTAAAGAACTCGTTGACGTCCGTGTTGCGCACCGCGACGATATAGGGGATCCCGAACTCCCGGGAGATCTCCATGGCGCTGTTCCCGTCGGTGAAGACTGTGTAGGCGTGGATGCAGTCAAAGTCCCCGATCCCGGGGATCCTGCGCATCTCGTCGACGATCTTGCCCTGTTTGCGGTAGAAGAAGAACCGGTCATTTTTGTTGAAGCATCTGACTGCGTGGACGTTCGGCGCAGGTTCTATCACCGGGACAGCCTTCTCATGCTTCGGGACGAAGACATAGCTCTCCACTCCTGTCCTGTCGAGCGCGAGCAGCATGTTCTGATGCAGGGCGCTGTATATGTAGTTTCCGTTGATGTGAAGTACTCGCATGGTCTCGCTCCTCTTGTCTTTGATTATATCACCGGATCGCGGTTTTTCAAATGACTGCTTAACCTATGGATTATTCCGCGTTTTTATGTTAGACTCTAGCCATGGAAAAGATCACGCTGATAATACCCGCCTTCAATGAGAAGGAGAACGTCTTCCCCTTCTTTGAAAGGTGTGAGGAAGTCGAAAAAGAGAACAGCGCGGAGTTCCGCTACGTCTTCATCGATGACGGCTCCCGGGACGGCACCTTTGCCGAGATCCAGAGGCTTAAGGCCGCCCATCCCTCCAGGAGCATAACGGGGCTCAGTTTTTCGCGCAACTTCGGCAAGGAAGCAGCCATGTTCGCGGGCCTGAAAGAGGTCTCCACGGACTACGCGGTCATCATAGACGCGGATCTCCAGCAGGATCCGTCCCATGTGATCGAGATGTACCGGATACTCGAGGAGAGCCCGGAATACGACAGCGTCTGCTGCTACCAGTCCAAGCGCCACGAAAGCTTCACCAGCATCGTCTTCAAGAAGCTCTTCTACGGCTCCATCAACAGGATGAGCGATACCCGCTTCGTCGAGAACGCGTCCGACTTCCGCATGCTCAGGAAGGGAGTGGTCGACGCCATCCTTTCGCTCGGCGAGTACTACCGCTTCTCCAAGGGCATATTCTCATGGGTCGGGTTCAACACCTGCTATATCCCCTACGAGGTGAACGACAGGCTGCACGGCAAGACCACCTGGACATTCAGGAAGCTCACCCGCTACGCCATCGACGGGTTCATCGGCTTCAGCACATCGCCCCTCCACCTGGCGACGGTGTTCGGCCTGATCACAAGCGTGGCCGCCCTGATCTATCTGATCATCACAGTGATCCAGAAGCTCACCGTGGGCATCGACGCGCCGGGATACGCCACCATAGTCTGCCTCATCCTGCTGATCGGCGGCATCCAGATGCTCCTCCTCGGCATAATCGGGGAATACATCGCCAGGACATACATAGAAGTAAAACACAGACCGATCTACATAATCAAAGAGCGCACCGAATAGTCGGTGCGCTTTTTTCTTCTGTCATTTACTCACTTCGCGGCTCATTCGCAGCGCCGGGCACCGCCCGGCACCGATCCTCCTAATAGCCCCAGAGCGAACGTCCAACGTCGTCGTTCATTATCAGGCTCTTCCCGCCCATAACATAAGCGTCCGTTATCCCGGACCCCGAGAGATAGTTTCCGGCTTCTCTGGTGCTGCCGTGCTTCACCAGGATCAAAGGCGCCCCCAGCGACATCGCTACCGGGCCTCCTGCCAGCCCGTCGGGGAAATTATCTGCGTACGAGAGGACCGTATTCTCCGCCGATCCGTCAAAGAACTGCTTCGCGACAGCAGTGGACGTGCTGTACCTGTTCGCCCCGGCAAGGCGGCTGACCTCCGTCCCCTTCGCTGCGAGCGAGTCCTCCACGCTTTGGGTAACGGCTGCAGGCCCGCCTATCAGCCAGTATTTAGAAGTGTTTACCGTTGCCAGATATTCTTCCTGCTCGGGAAGGAGCGAAGCGTTGGTGAGAAGTATTGGCTTTCCGACTGCAGACGCTGAGAGCGCGTCCGGGAATGCCCTTCCCGAACAGACCAGGATCTCTTCGTCCGTTACTCCGGACGCCTTGAGTATCTCCAGATTTGTTATATATCTGTTGCTTCCCGCGAGCCTCTCTGTCCTGAGCCCCTGAAGCGCGCTCTCCATCGATTCCGGGACAGCGCCGGTCCCGCCGAGGATATATACCGTCCCTCCCGCGGCGAGATTGGCCGAGGCGTAAGATGATACGCGGCTCACAGTCTGGTCGTTCACCAGGAGTATCGGAGCGTTCTTCACCTTCGCGAGATAGGCTCCGGCAAGCGCGTCAGCGTAGTCTTTCCCGCTCGCGATAACTATGTTCTCGAAGGCGGAGACTCCCATTGAGAGCTTCAGCTGCTCAGCGGCTTCTATCGCAGTCTCGTATCTGTTGCTTCCCGCTATCCGCCTGAAGACCGTGAGCGGGATGCTCGCCCGGTCGTAAAGAGACCCTGCGATGAGCTTTGTTTTTCCGGGCGAGAGGCCTTTGATGTTCCCGCTGCTGTCGGCTGAGACGGCTTCGGGATCGGCGGCGCGCCATCCGACGCTGCCGCGGTCAAACTTTATCTCACGCG
>JAFWFF010000274.1 GCA_017515765.1 Bacillota bacterium
TGAGCCGGAGGACGGGAAGCGGCACATAAAATGCCACTTTAAGAAGTTCTGGAACGGAAAGCCGTTCTACGCGGACATCGTGCTGGAGCAGCCGCCGATGGACTCGATGGTCATAGCGACGCCCTGGCCCGAGAAGCACGCCTTCTACTACAACCAGAAGATCAACTGCATGCGCGCGTCCGGCTACGTGAAATACGACGGGGTCACCTACGAGTTCGACCCGAAGACGGATTTCGGGACTCTCGACTGGGGCAGGGGAGTCTGGACCTACGACAACACCTGGTTCTGGGGCTCCGGAAACTGCGACGTGGACGGGAACAGCTTCGGCTGGAACATCGGCTACGGCTTCGGCGATACGAGCGCCGCGTCCGAGAACATCCTCTTCTGGAACGGGACCGCCCACAAGATAGACGACGTGATCTTCAACATCCCCTCGAGCGGCTATACCGACCCCTGGACGTTCACTTCCTCGGACGGCAGGTTCGAGATGGAATTCCGGCCGGTGATCGACCGCGCAGCCTGCATGGACTTCAAGGTGATAGTATCCGACCAGCACCAGGTCTTCGGCCGGATGAGCGGCCGGGCAATCCTGGACGACGGCTCTGAGGTAGTGATCAAAGACGTGATGTGCTTCGCCGAGAAGGTGCACAACA
This sequence comes from Bacillota bacterium, assembly GCA_017515765.1. GTDB lineage: Bacteria > Bacillota > Clostridia > Peptostreptococcales > Anaerovoracaceae > Eubacterium_B. Next base: position 654 of record JAFWFF010000274.1, read on the forward strand.
AATACTGACGACCGGGCCCGGCGGGGCTTTTGATAAAGGAGGATAATGAAATGAAAAAAGATCTTGGCGTGATACCTGCCGTGTATCCCATGCCCGTGCTGATGGTGGCGGCATACGACGCCGACGGGAAGGTAAACGTGATGAACGTCGCCTGGGGGCAGATCTGCGACGAGGACAAGCTGATCCTCTTTATAGGGGAGGGCAAGAAGACCTGGCTGAACATAAAGGAGAGCCGTGCGTTCACGGTCGCGCTGGCTGACAGGGATCACCTGGTGGAGGCCGACTTCTTCGGCATCGCGTCAGGTAACAAGATCTCCGACAAATTCGAGCGCACCGGCTTCCACGCAGTGAAGAGCGACAAGGTAAACGCACCTGTCATAGAGGAATTCCCCGTGGTCATGGAATGCGAGCTGCTCGACTTCCTCGACACGGAATACGTCTCCGGCGTCGTCGGAAAGATAGTGAACGTCAAAGCGGAGGAGTCGGTCCTCAATGAGAAGGGCAAGATCGATCCGCGCCTGACCGGCGCCCTGATGTACGACGAGTTCACCCAGAGCTATCACGTGACCGGCGATAGAGTCGGAAAGGCATTCGGCGACGGCATACCCCTTCTGAACAAATAACACGCAGGCAGCAAAAAACCGAAGACCCCTGAAATCGTTTCAGGGGGTCTTCGGTGCGATGTTTAGTATTATTAAGAAAGAACGTTCAAAAGAAGTTTGCTTGCTCTAATATCCTTTGACAGTTATCATTGTAAAGACCAATTGTGATGGTTTTGTAAAGAGTATTTATTGCCTTTGTGCAGAATAGGCATAATTTGCGATTTTTTTAACATTTTTCGCGTAAACCCGAAAAAAACAGCGGCCCTAGAGGCCGCTGTACTTTTTGAAGATATCTTCGATCGCGCCGTGGTCCCGGGTCTTTGTCAGGGCAAATGAGAGGAGGATCCGGGCCTTCAGAGGGTCGAGCGCGTAGCCCGGGACGGTGCCGACTCTCGTGTCGTAATCGTCCCTCGTTACCACACCGTCCATCGTGCGGCTCGCGCGGATGACCGGGATCTTTCCGGCTGTTTCCTTTAGGACAGGCTCCCATGCCCTGCCTGCGAAGCCGCCTCCCGCTCCTGCCAGGACGAGACCGTCCGCGCCTTCCGCCGCAGCGGTAAGGATGCGGGGATCGGCGTCCACGTAGAACAGTACGGTCTCCACCTTCGGGAGTCCGGTGAGCCCGCCGGCCGAGAACCCGCTACGGGCAGTATGGGGAAGCTCGCTCCTCTGTAGGAAGAAGGGCACGTCATCCTGCATATACCCGATGCAGCCTGCGTCTCCTCCGGTAAAGGCGTCGACGCGGAACGCGTTGCTTTTGTGAAGGAACGCGGCGTCGAAGATCCGGTCGCCCATAACAGCCATCACTCCGCGCCCGGCGGCCGAGGGGTGCGCCGCAAGAGCGACCGATTCGTAGAGGTTCATCGCTCCGTCAGCGCCAGCCGCCGTAGCCGGACGCATCGAGCCCGTGATGACTATCGGTTTTTCCGTGCTGACCGCAAGGTCCAGGAAGAAGGCGGTCTCCTCCATGGTATTGGTCCCGTGCGTGACGACAAAGCCCGAGACGCTGTCGTCCGACGCTAGTTCATCGATCCTGCGCGCAACGGCGAGCATGTCTTTGACCGTCATGTCCTCGCTCGAGATGTTTATTATCTGTTCGCCGCAGATGTCCGCGAGGTCTTTGATCCCCGGGACGCCCTCGATGAGCGCGGCGACGTCAAAGACGCCGTTGGTGTAATTGGTGGTCGAGCCTTCCCGGCCCGCCGACGAGATAGTCCCGCCGGTCCCGATAACATAGACTTTCTTCATTCGGTGCCTCCATGTGTTCTCCAAAGATTATATCACACAAAAAGATCAATCCGTGCTTGTCAAACGATTTTTGGTGTGTTATACTTATCTTCCGCAGGGATGATCCATTAGCTCAGCTGGGAGAGCGTCTGGGTGACAACCAGAAGGTCATTGGTTCAAGTCCAATATGGGTCACCAATCAAAAACCCGTCAATTCCAACAGGATGACGGGTTTTCCTTTTTTGGTTTGTTAGGCAAAGACTTCGAATTGTTGCCCGCTAGTTGATTGCAACTCATAACCATTCTCGCAAATCTAAATGAAAAAGCAGCCTGAGGAAGCAAGAGGGCTGCTTTTTCGTTTTTTGGGATATGATAGTCCGATCACGAGGGGCGACCGGATATCATCATGGGATATAGAAGCATTTTTTCCCGCTTCCGCGGAATACTTCGTTGGCCTGATCCGCGAGGTAGAACATCCTCTCCTTTGACGGGGTCTCGGTGCCGCTCAGGGCGTAGTCCCGCCCGAGCGCGCGGTATTTGCTCTCCCCAAGGTCATGGTAAGCAAGGAGTTCGTAGTCCCGGATGCCCGGGATGGTGAGAAGCAGTTCTGCGATCCCCCGGATGTTGCTGACGGAATCCGTATAGCCCGGGATCACGGGAGTCCGGACGATGATCGGGACGCCATGATCCGCGATCCGCCTGAGGTTTTCAAGGATCAGCCGGTTGTCAAAGCCTGTCGCGGCTCTGTGTATCTCCGGGTCGATGTGCTTGACGTCGAAGTACATGGCGTCCACATAGGGAAGCGCCTTTTCAAACCTGTCAAAGGCTGCGTATCCGCAGCTCTCAAGCATTACGTGGATACCGTTCTCATGGCATTTCTTCGCGATCCCGTAAAGGAAGTCGGGCTGGGCGAGAGGCTCTCCTCCGGAGAAGGTGACCCCGCCCCCGGATCTTGAAAAGAAGACCCTGTCCTTCTCTATCTCACGGTAGAGATCGTCAACGGAAATATCGTATCCCGTGACGTGCTTTGATCCTGCGTAGCAGATGTCTGTACAGTGAAAGCAGCCGCGGCAGAGATCCCGCCGGATCCTGGGATAGCCTCCCGCTTCGCCGCCTTCCGGCGAGCCGGACCCGCCGGACGTGCTTATGGCGCCTGCGGGGCATTCCTGAAGACAGGCCATGCAGCCTATGCAGCGGGTCTCGGCCTCCATTATTTCTTTGTTAAAGGACTGGGACTCGGGATTGGCGCACCAGGCGCAGTTCAGGGGGCATCCCTTGAAGAATACCGTGGTGCGCAGTCCGTATCCGTCCCTGTTGGAACATCTCTGAATGTTGAATATCATCTCAGTGTATCATGCGCTTTGAAGCGCTGCGTTTTACAGTGTGCTCTGCAGTGTACGGCTGATGATGTCGTCCTGCACTTTGCGCTCCAGTTCGACGAAGTAGGCAGAGTATCCCGCCACGCGGACCAGGATGTTCTGGTAATCGCGCGGATTCTCCTGGGCGGCCCTGAGGGTCTCCGTATCCACTACGTTGACCTGGAGGTGTTCGCCGTACTGCTCAAAGTATCCTCTGACGATGGACTCCAAAATGTCCAGGCCCTTCTCGCCCTTGAGGAGCACCGGGTCAAAGCGCTGGTTGACCAGCTCGCCGGTATGGGTCATGAACAGGTCGGTATAGGCCACGGAAGCGAGCGCGGCGGTGGGGCCTTTGGTGTCTCTTCCGCTCATGGGAGAGGCGTTGTCTGCCTGAGGCGTGTAAGCCTTGCGACCGTCGGGCATTGCTCCTACCTGTTCGCCGAGGGTGACGTTGTAGGACTGGGTGGAGGTAACCACGGTATACTGTCCGCCGTGGCCGTCGCTGAGACCGTTGTACTGGAGGTCGTCATTGAGCCAGTCGTAGAGGAGACGGGCGTAGTCGTCGACCAGGGGATCGTTGTTCCCGTATTTGGGCGCTCTGTTCAGCAGAAGCTGGCGCTTGCTCTCCTGGCCTGCGAAGTCGCTGTCGATGAGGTCCATGAGTTCTGCCATGGTCATGTATTTCTCTTTGAAGACGCAGACGTCCATAGCTGCCAGGGAATCGGCAACGTTTGCCGGGCTGGTCACCGCGCAGACCGAGAAGGTGTGGAGAGCGGCTCCCTGCTGCAGGACCTTGCCCTTCTCGATGCAGCCCTGAGTGAAGCAGGACGCGGTGAGAGTGGGCAGCATGTGGGCGTGGCAGGAATGGACTCTGGAGAACACGTTCAGCCAGGCCTTGGCGAAATAGTTCAGCTGGGCGCGGAAGGCGTCGAGCACCTGATCCATTGACGTGAAGAGGCGCGCGTCTCCTGTATGGGGACCGATCTGCTTTCCGGACATTGGATCCTTTCCGTCGTGGAGGGTTATCTCCAGGATCTTGTACGGGTTGAAGAATCCCACGTTTGCGTTCTCGTCGGTGATGCCGGGGACCATGTTCTCAACGCAGCCGCAGACGCAGTATTCACGCGCTTCCTTGACGTTATATCCCATGGAAAGAAGGTTGGGCACGCAGACGTTGTCATTGAAGAAGGCCGGATGGCTGTTTCCGCTGCGGACGCACTCAAGGGCAAGCCTGAAGGTGTCGCGGTTGATATTGTTGTGATAGCGGAAGGACATGGCGGGCTCTTTGGTGGGCATCTCCAGGATGGAACGGAGCACCAGGTCTGTCAGGGGGTTGCAGGCGTCTTTTCCGTTGGCGAGCTGGCCGCCCAGGAACATGTGCATCCAGAGGGGGCATCCCGCGTAGGACTCGGCCTCCATGGCCGGGCGGTATATTTTGATCTCGGCGACCTTGAGCTTCAGCTCGTTGACCAGGTCGGAGATGAATTCCTCCGTGACTCCCGCTGCGATGTCGGCCTTGTAGAACGGGTACATGTACTGATCAAAGCGGCCGAGGCAGTGGTTGTGGCCGTTGCCCTCAAGCATGAAGGCCAGATGTGTGAACCAAACCAGCTGAGTGGCCTGATGGAAGTTCCGTGGCGCGAACTCCGGCACGACCCGACAGTTCTCAGCCATGGTGAGAAGCTGCAGCTTGCGCTCCGGATCGTCGCACTCGCTCGCCATCTTCTCCGCCAGGTCGGCATAGCGGTGAGCGTGGTCGATGATCGCCTCGAGGGCTATGATAAAGGCTTCCCAGTTGTTCTTCTGTCCGACTTTCTCCACGTCAACTTCGTCGAGCGCGTCGAGTTCGGCCAGTTTTGCCTTGCACTCATCTATATAGTATCTGTAGCCGCGCTTTATCAGATTGTAATAGTCCGGCGCGTCGGAACCGGTGTCCTTCTCACGGCTCCCGATGGTGAAGACTCCGAGCTGCTCCATCAGGGCGTACTTCTCGTCTATCTGGCTCTTGGTATAGTCGCCGAAGGTGTGGCCCTTCCACTCTGCCGCCAGTTTGCGGAGTTCATCTTTCTCGCCGGGCAGGAACTGATAGGGATCAAAAGGCCTGGTATCGCAGGTCTCTATCTCGTCGGAGAGCCAGGACAGAACGTCCACGAACACGGGACATCCAACAAGGCGTGAAGCCTGGTGACCGCACAGTATGGAATCCGGGTCTATGAATATGTGGCGTCTCTCCAGGAAGTACTTGAAGAAATGTGCGCGTCTCAGAACGACGGGCTCGGTGGACAGGCTGTGATAGTACTCTGTCACAAGACGTGCGCGGTCAAGGCAGATCGTGGGCGTCGCACTGCGCTGACGGTCTCTGAGTCTTTTGATCCTTTCGGAAAGCATGGGTTGTTCCTCCTTTGCCTTTTGGCTTTAACAAAAAATCCGTTCCACGGATGAAACGGATAAGCAGCATATAAGGAGGACAAACACGGAAACCATGCACGTCAAAAGCTTATGCGCGGCCATAACCATTCACCGTGGTCATTTGGCAACGAGCAGAAAGCAGGTCTCCTAGCTGATGAGACTACACCCTCTCCGCCTTCCCAACAGATCGCTCCGTCAGTGACATAATGGAGATAGTGACTCAAACATAGTTGCGGGACAGCACAGGATTCTCACCTGTTTCCCTTTTCAGCCGGCGCGGGGGACCGCTGCCGGACACTTCCTACTTGTTATGTATATTTACAAATAAACTATATCAATTCCGCAAGGGCATGTCAACCCTCGGCAGGCCGGGTGTGCGCCGAGGGCTTTGTATCCATCGTTATTTCTTCTTCAGCGAATTCACTATTCCGAATATCGCGGCATAGGCGACTGCGGCAACGGGCCAGATGATCCAGCTGCGGTCCCATCTGTTGGTGAAGAAGCTCCAGGCGAGGAATATCGCAGTCACGATCGGCCAGTAGATCCTGCCGAAACTTGCGTGGGCGCTTTGACCGGCCTTGGCGTCCCTGGAATAGTCGCCTTCCTCCAGGAGGACGTGGAAGCCGTCCCATACGATCCCGCCGCGCACTATAAGCATGACTCCGACGGCGATGACAGCGAGCATGATGCCGGTCGCGATAACGTAGTAAAACTCGTTCCCGCCTCCGAACAGGACCGCGATGCCGAGCGGGATGACGGACAGGACGCAGAGTATTATGCCTACGACCAGCTGCAGGCTGTAGGCGGGCCTGTACTGCTCGCGGCGTTCCCTTACCATTCCGTCGACTCCGTAGAGCGTATCGATGGGTTCCTTCTCAAGGTAGTCGAACCTCGAGCTGCGGAGCCCGGAAGTCACGAAGAGCGCGACAGCGCCGGCGATCAAAAGCATCATGACTATCAGTCCGAGGCCGCCTGCCTGGTCTTCGGAAAGCCCTATGACCCCGTATTCCTGAGCGCCTCCGAGCATGATCAGGAGGATGGGGGAGAGGATGCAGAGCAGGACTCCGAGAGCTACGCGGCCGGAGTTCCGGTCCTTTAACGCGAGGAATGCTGACGCCTCCTCCATCGTGACGGGGATCGCCGCTGTCCCGGTGTCCGGAATGTCCAGAGGCTCAGCCGCCTCGATCTCATCCTTTAATAAATAATCGGTGCTGACGCCGAAGATCTGTGACAGGCGGACGATCCTGGCCATGTCGGGGGTCGACTGGGCGCTTTCCCATTTCGATATGGACTGGCGGCTGACGTCCATCATCTCCGCGAGGTCTTCCTGGGACCAGCCGTTCTTCTTTCTGAGTTCTATGATCTTGTCTGCGAGTATCATTTCAATACCTCCTGTTTTTTCTGTTCTGATGCTTTGATCCTACAGAAAAAACCGATTGCGCACTACCAAGCAGACTTGGAAATTCCGAAACCTGCGGTTGCGTTTGGCGGGAATGACGGTATAATAGCACTTTTTCCCTATTTTCTCAAGAGCGCCTGAATCGGATTCCAAATAACTGGAATAATTCCGAAATTATGGAATGAGCTATTCCGAAATTGTGGAATAATGCTTTGATCGCCGAACAAAGTCTGCGCCTGCCGTCACAATTAATTGCGGACATACGAGGGATTTTTGTTCGTTTGACACATTTTTTGTTTGTTAATAGTTTGGCACAGTATTTGCGAAATAGGATTGCAGTGTAGTTATTCGATTTAAAGATCGTCATTAAGGAGGAAAAACATGTTAGCAGCACTTGGCTTCATCACAGTAGTACTCATGCTCGTCCTGATCATGACGAAGAAGCTCTCCCCGCTGGTCGCCCTCATCGCGGTACCGGTGGTCACGGGAATCATCTCCTGCTTCTTCTTTGTCACTGATCCGGAGAATGCCCCCGGCGTCATCGACGCGGCGGCAAACTTCAAAAAGCTCGGCGGATTCATCACCGGTTCTTCCGGCATCGGTTCCGTCGCGGCTACCGGCGTAATGTTCATCTTCTCGATCCTCTTCTTCGGGATCCTCACCGACGCCGGAACATTCAGACCCATCATCAGAAAGATCCTTCACGTAGTCGGAACCGACCCCATCAAGATCGCGATCGGCACCGCTCTTCTCGCGGCCATCGTCCACCTCGACGGATCCGGCGCTGTCACCTTCCTCATCTGCATCCCGGCTCTTCTGCCGCTCTACGATGCTCTGAAGATGAGAAGGACCACACTTGCTACGATCGTAGCTCTTTCCGCAGGTACCATGAACGTCCTCCCCTGGGGCGGCCCGACCATCAGAGCGGCCACCGCGCTGGGCGAGAGCAACGTCACCGCGTTCTTCATGCCTGACCTTCCCGCTGTCATCGCAGGTCTCGTCTGCGTATTCGTTATCGCCTTCCTGCTTGGCCGCGCCGAAAAGAGCCGCCTTGCCACGACAGAGGGCGGAGCTCTCGCAGCCTATGTAGAGCCTGAACTCACCGATGAGGAGAAGGCCCTTGAGAGACCCAAAAACTTCTGGATCAACGTTATCCTGATCATCGCCGCGATACTCAGCCTGCTCTTCTCCGGATTTGCTCCCGCTGTAGTATTCATGGTATTCTACGTACTTGCGACCGTCATCAACTATCCCCAGGTCAAGGATTCCAAGGCCAGGGTCGACGCCCACGCCAAGAGCTGCCTCATGATGTGCTCCGTGCTGTTCGCAGCAGGATGCTTCACAGGCATCATGAAGGGAACCGGAATGATCACAGCTATGTCCCAGGCTCTCGTATCCATCATCCCGCAGACCCTCGGAAAGTTCTTCCCGCTCATCGTCGGTATCATCGCGACCCCTGCTTCTCTGCTCTTCGACCCGGATTCCTTCTACTATGGAGTACTCCCCGTCCTCGCGGAGACCGCCAACGGATTCGGTGTTGCAGCTGCTGACGTGGGCAGGGCCGCTATCCTCGGCCAGATGACCCTGGGCTTCCCGATCTCCCCGCTGACTGCTGCCACCTTCCTCCTCACCGGTCTTTCCGGAGTCGAGCTCGGCGAGCACCAGAAGAAGACCCTTCCGCTCGCATGGCTGGTATCCATCGTCATGCTGGTAGTCGCCATCATCACCAAGGCTGTCGCCCTGTAAGATATTTGATAGAGGAAGGATATTGAAATAATGAAGAAGATAAGGATCGGTTCCGGAGCGGGTTACGCGGGCGACCGTGTCGAGCCCTCCCTCGAACTCATAGAAAAGGGAAACCTGGACTATATCAGCTATGAGTGCCTCGCCGAGAGGACCATCGCCATCGGCCAGCAGGCCAAGCTGAAAGACCCGACCAAGGGTTACAACGGCCTCCTGGAGCACCGCATGGAGAAGGCTCCGCCGCTTTGCTGGGAGCACAAGGTAAAGCTTATCACCAATATGGGAAGCGCCAACCCTGTCGCCGCAGCCAAGAAGTGCGTCGAGATCGCTGAGAAGCACGGACTCAAGGGAATGAAGATCGCCTGCGTGACGGGCGATGACCTCCTCCCCGTGATCGATAAGTATATGGATACCACAGTCTGGGAGACCGGCGAGCCCCTCAGCAAGCTGCCCGGGACCATCGTTTCCGCCAACGCTTACCTCGGAGTCGAGGGCATCATCAAAGCTCTCGAGCAGGGCGCTGACGTGGTCATCACCGGCCGCGTGGCAGACCCCGCGATCTTCATGGCTCCCGCCATCTTCGAGTTCGGATGGGCCATGGACGACTGGGACAAGCTCGGAAAAGGCACCATGATGGGCCACCTCCTCGAGTGCGGCGGCCAGGCGACCGGCGGCTACTACGCCGAGCCCGGCAAGAAGGATGTTCCCGGAATGGGACACCTCGGATTCCCGATCGCTGAGATCTGCGAGGACGGTTCCTTCGCGATCACCAAGGTCGAGGGAGCAGGCGGAATGGTCACTCCTTCCACTCTGTCCGAACAGATCGTCTATGAGATCCATGATCCCGAGAACTACCTGACCCCGGACGTAGTCGCGAACTTCAAGCAGGTCAAGTTCACCGAGACAGCCAAGGATTACGTCGTTGTCGAAGGCGCTACAGGAAAGGCCAAGACCGACACCTTCAAGTGCTCCATCGGCTACAAGGACTGCTTCATCGGCGACGGCGAGATCAGCTACGGCGGCCCCGGATGCCTCGAGAGAGCAAA
>JAFWFF010000275.1 GCA_017515765.1 Bacillota bacterium
AGGGCAAGTTCTTCGCGGGCGGACTCTCGCTCTACTATTTCAAGGAGATGGGCAGGAAGACCGCGGCGGACTATCTGCTGGAGAGCGATAAGCCCGCTTTGATCATGCAGGGCGGAAGGGACTTCCAGGTGCTGGCGAAGGACGATTTCGCAAAGTTCCGTGAGCTTCTCGCGGGCAGGAAGAACGTGGAATTCAGGCTCTATCCCGAGCTTAACCACGTCTTTGTCAAGGCCATGTACGACGATATCCTCAAGGCGTCCAAAGAGTACGGCACCGAGAGACATATAGGCGAAGAAGTGATCGGCGATATCGCCGGATTCATAAGAGGAAATTCCGCCCCGGAGGCGCAGCCTGAGGCGGAAGAGGCGCCTGCGGAGGCAGGAGGTACGGAATGAGCGGTCTTCTTAAGAGAAAAGGGGGTCATATCGTGGCTTTGATACTTTGCGCCTCGCTGCTGTCCGGGCTTTTCGGCTGCGGCCAAAAGCCGGACGGAGGCACCGATGAGCCTGTCGACGGAGGCGGGACGTACAGGAGAGACGACAACGCCCCGACGGTAATAGAATCTAAGGACATCACGGATTTCTACGCGTCTTTCTTCATAAACACGCGGTGGACGGGCGATGAAGACCATCAGTTCCACTTCAGCGTAAAGCCGGATGAGACAGGCGCGCTGACTGCCCGCGAGGAGCTCTCGGGTGTGTCCGCGGCGGCCGATACCGAGCTTCTGAGCCGTCTTCAGGCCGTGATCGACAAGTATGACCTCGCGTCGAAAAACGGGATCTATGAGAGCAATATGAGCCTTCCTCCTGAGTTCCAGGACTGTGAGATGTTGGTGGACTATGCCTCGGGAGAACAGCTAAAGTTCAAGATCCTGAACGAGCCTTACGCGCTCTGGGGCGAAGAGTTCTACGACACATTCGCGGACTGGTTCGGGGAGAACGGCGATCAAAGCCTCTGGCCGCCGGAGGACGGGACAAAGGTGACCCGCCCGAGGCTCTGGTACATGGAGAACGGCGTGATGCTTGAATACGGAGGAATCAAAGTCCAGCCGGAGAATGCTGTAAACGGCGAGACCTTCCTTCTCCACCGGAACGACGAATACATCCTCTTCCCGGAGGACTATTACGGGCGCGTGACGGAGATCCTGAGCGGATACCCGATATGCCGGAAATACGACTTCAGCCGCTTTGATCACGCTGAGAACAACTTCGGGAACCACGACAAGGGATATTTCGGCTGGGGAGACGAGCCGGAAGGAGAAGAGGACTCGGAAGACTCCATGGTCTCGCTCCACATCGAGTACGAGAGCGGCAGGAGCATAAGCATAGACACGAAGAAGCCCAGCGAGACAGAGGGTTTGATGCCCCTGATCGAAGAGCTCATCCAATACCACGACACCCTGTTTTAGAGGACCGGAAGGAGGACGCTCATGATCAGAGAGGAGATAAGGGAAAAACTTTTCGGGCTCGCGGACCCGGGGTACCGGGATTTCTCATCAAAGCTGATCCCTACGGCGGACCCCGGCAGGTTCATGGGAGTGAGGACTCCCGTGCTCCGGAAATACGCGAAAGAGCTCGCCCGCAGGGAGGATATCGGAGAGTTCCTTCACAGCCTTCCGCACGGGTATTTCGACGAGGATCAGCTGCATGCTTTCATCCTGTCGGAGCTTAAGGACGCGGAACGCTGTTTTGACGAAGTCTCTGCCTTCCTGCCGTATGTGGACAACTGGGCGACCTGCGACCAGATGTCGCCGAAGGTCTTTAAGAAGCACCGCGGGGAGCTTCTGGAATACGTCCGGGAATGGATCGGATCGGACAGGACTTATACGGTCAGGTTCGCGATCGGGATGCTGATGGAGCATTTCCTGGATGAGGACTTTGATCCCGAGTATCCGGAGATGGTCTGCGCAGTCCGGTCGGAGGAGTACTATGTCCGCATGATGCAGGCCTGGTATTTCGCTACCGCGCTCGCCAAGCAGTATGATAGGATCATACCGTATATCACGGAGCGGAGGCTGGAGCCGTGGACGCACAACAAGACCATACAGAAAGCGGTAGAAAGCTACAGGATCACGCCCGAACAGAAGGAGTATCTAAGGAGCCTCAGAGTGAAGGCAGGGAAGCGCTGACATGCTCGTGGAAGAAAGAGTGTTCCGGCGCGCGCGCTTCGTGCCGGGCAAGGCGGAGGCGTGCGGTTTCCGGAAGACAGAAAAAGGATATGAAGCTGTCATCCCGTTCATGGACGGGGATTTTGACGCGGAGATAGTCTTTGACCGGGACGGAAGGGCTTCAGGCCGCGTGATCGACCGGATGACGGGGGACGAATACGACCAGATCCGCAATCCGAGGTACACCGGAGCCTATGTAGGAAGCGTCAGGGAGGAGTACGAGAGCCTCCTGAACGATATCGCGGAAAAATGCTGCGAGAGGGCCGATTTTGAGTCTCTGCAGGCCAACCGGATCACAGACCGCATCATGGAGGAGTTCGGTGTGGCGCCTGACTTCCCCTGGGACAGCGGGAGGTATGAACCCGCCGGGGTGTTCAGGCACGTGAAGAGCCGGAAGTGGTTCGCCCTGGTCATGGGCATCAAAAGGGAACTGCTCGAGCCGGGAGCGGGCGATGGGCCTGTTGACGTGATGAACCTGAAGGCGGACGCGGAAAAGACCGCGGAACTTCACAGGATCCCCGGCATATTTCCCGCCTATCATATGAACCACAGAATGTGGATATCGGTCACGCTCGATGATATAATAGAAGACGATAAAGTTTTGGAACTCGTCCGGAGAAGCTATGAGCTGACGGGTACCGCGCCGGGCAAGATGAACGAAGAGCTCATCATGAAGGTGCTCGGGATCGCGGACAGCGTGCCTTTCGGACGGGTGGCGACGTACGGGCAGATCGCTAGGCTCGCCGGCATGGAGAAGAACTCCAGGCTGGTCGGGAAGATCATGAGTCTCGCGGACAGATACGGGGAGCACCCTTGCCACCGGATAGTCAACGCCTCGGGGCGCACGGTCCCGGGCTGGGACGAGCAAAGGCCGCTGCTCGAGGCTGAAGGTATAACATTTAAGAACAACGGGTGTGTCGACATGTCGAAACATCAGTGGAAAGAGTAGGTATACAGGTTTAATGGACGCAGGAAGCATCATTTCGCTTCTCGGAGGAGTGGCCCTTTTCCTCGTCGGGATGTCGGTGATGGGCGATTCGCTCAAGAAAGTCGCGGGAAGCCGCATGGAGATGGTACTGTACAAGCTCGCGGGCAACCCGGTCAAAGGGATCCTGCTAGGGGCAGGTGTGACAGCCGTGATCCAGTCATCTTCCGCGACTTCCGTAATGACCGTCGGTTTCGTAAACTCCGGAATGATGACGGTGCACCAGGCCATAGGGATAATCCTCGGAGCCATCCTCGGCACGAGTATCACGGGCTGGATCATCGCCCTGAACAGCATAGGCGGATCCGGCGCCAGCATCGCTTCGGCCTTCAGCACAGAGATACTGACCGGAGTGGTCGCTTTGATCGGCATCATACTGTGGATGGCCGCGAAGAAGACTTCTCATAAGAACGTGGGCGGCATCATGCTGGGCTTCGCGGTGCTGATGTACGGCATGAGCACCATGTCGGGAGCCATTGAGCCTCTCAGGGAGAACGAAGCTTTCATACGCTTCATCACCAGCTTCTCCAATCCCGTAATGGGCGTCCTGGCAGGACTTATCCTCACGGCGGTGATCCAGAGCGCGAGCGCTGCCGTCGGTATCCTGCAGGCGCTGGCCATGACGGGCGCGATAGAGTTCGACATGGCGCTCCCGATCATCATGGGTATCGGAATAGGCGCGTCCGTCCCGGTAATGCTCAGCGCGCTGGGCGCAGGTACCAACGGCAAGCGGACGGCTTTCGTATATCTGATAATCGACGTGCTCGGCGCTGTGATCGTGGGGATCATATTCTACGCGCTGAACGCCGCGGTCGGGTTCGGCTTCATGACAATGAAGATGAATATGGTGCTGGTCGCACTGACCAATACGCTGTACAGGCTGGCAGTGGTCATTTTGCTCGCTCCGCTGATCGGCGTCATGGAACGGATCGTCTGCCTGATGTTCCCGGAAGGCGCGGAAGCTGCCGCGGAGCAGGCCGATATGGACAGGCTCGAGCCGAGATTCCTCGACCACCCGGCGCTTTCGATCAGCCAGAGCAGGGAGGTCATCGATTCGATGGCGGCAAAGACTCTGGACAGTGTGATCAGCGCTGTGGAGGTGCGCAGAAAGTACAGCAAGTCAGGGCTGAAGCGCGTATATGACCTGGAAGGAGTCCTGGACCGCTACGAGGACAAGCTGGGAACGTATCTGTTCAAGATCACGTCCGGAGACCTGAGCGAGGATCAGAACCGCGAGGTGAGCAAATATCTGCGCGTCCTCTCTGACTTCGAGAGAATGTCTGACCACGCCAGGAACATCGGCGAGGCGGTCGAGGAGATAGAAGAGAAGAAGATCGGATTCTCCGCCAAAGCCAGAAAGGAACTGGAGGTGCTGGAGGATGCGATCACCGACATCACCCGCATGACCATTGAAGCCTTTGTTGACGGCGACATCGAGAAGGCGCTCAGGATCGACCCGCTTGAGGAAGTCATCGACGACCTCTGCGACGCGATAAAGACCAACCACATAGACAGAGTGGCAAGACGCGAATGCACTCTGGAGAACGGATTCGTTTTCAACGATCTGCTCACCGATTACGAGAGGATCTCCGATCACTGCAGCAACGTCGCGGTGGATATACTTGAAGATATGATCGGCAGCCTCGAGATGCATGAATACCATCTCAGCGAGGATTACAGACAGGATGACAGATTCAAGGAATACTTCAACGAATACAAGCTCAGATACAAGCTGTAGAGGACCGCTCGCGGGCGCGCAGGCAGCGCAGGCCGCTGAGCCTACCGAGGCGCCTTTGGCCGCGCTTCCCGATGAGCCGGATGAGGCGTATCTGGAATGCGAAAGGCCCTGGGTCTACTGGCTCCTGATCCTGGCTGCAGGATGGTTCGGAGCGTATACGGTGGTGCTTAGGGGCGGAGTGTTCTGCAACGCGCAGACCGCTAACGTCGTGATGCTCGCCGTTGCCCTGGGGAAGCAGAACTGGGCACGGGCGGCGTATCTCCTGATACCCATCACGGCGTATTTCGCAGGCGCTTTCTTCTCCGAGTATCTCGGGAAGAGCGTCAAAAAGCTCCGCTTCCTGAGATGGGACACGATCCTGATAGGGATAGAGATCGCCGTGGTGCTGGTGCTCGGAGCGCTGTCGGTATGGGCTCCCGACCAGATCGCCCAGATCGCGCTGAACTTCATTTGTTCGATGCAGTTCAACACGTTCAGGCAGGTCCAGGGCATCCCGGCTGCGACCACTTTCGTCACCAACCACATCCGCCAGGTCGGCTCGACAGCCGCCAAATTGATCAGGCACAAGACCCCGGAGTCGGCCGAGAAGATCAGGGTCCACGGCATGATGATACTGTTCTTCATAATCGGTGGAGTCATCGGCACGATCTGCTGCAAGCTGTTCAAATACCGCTCGATCTGGGGGACCGCGATCGTCCTCGGAGCGATATTCATCAGGCTCGCCTACGCTGATCTCTCGTATGAGAGAAAGCTGCTCGGCAAGGTACCGCACGGCCATTGATAACAGCCGGCGGCATTGCTTTAAAACCCTGAAAAATATATAATATTGGCAAATAACGGAGGATCCGGAGGAGATCGATGGAAAAGTTCAAGGCATTTCTGAAGAGAAAAGACATAGAAGTCTCGCTTAAGCGCTACGG
>JAFWFF010000031.1 GCA_017515765.1 Bacillota bacterium
ACGCTTCGGCTCTCTGATCACCAAAGAGACCGACTGCATAACGACTTTAGACGAGCCTTATCTGCCGCACGGAGGCCTTCAGGTCCTCTACGGCAATCTGGCGCCGCTCTCGGCTGTGACGAAGCCCGGCGCCATCGCGCCGGAGGCGAGGCATTTCACCGGAAAGGCGAGATGTTTCGACTGCGAGGAGGACGCGAACCGCGCTATCCTGAACGGGGAGATCGTTCCCGGGACTGTTGTGGTCATAAGATATGAGGGCCCGAAGGGCGGGCCGGGGATGCGCGAGATGTTCCGCGCAATGAAGTACATCAAGGGCCTCGGCCTCGCGGAGTCTGTCGCAGTCGTGACGGATGGCAGGTTCTCGGGTACCAACAACGGCTGTTTTGTCGGGCACGTGTCGCCTGAGGCGGCTCAGGGAGGCCCGATAGCTGTGGTGGAAGACGGTGATGAGATAGAGATCGATACCGAGGGAGGAAGGCTCGTCCTTCACGTTCCGGACGGTGTCATAGAGGCGAGGCTCGCGAAGTGGAAAGAACCCGCCCCGAAGTATACGCGCGGCCTGCTCGCCAGGTACGCCCGCGAGGTGAGCTCGGCCGCCGAAGGAGCGGTGCTCGGATAAGCCCGCAGCGAACAGAATGAGTAACAAAGAAACGCCCCGGGCCTCTGCGGCCCGGGGCGTTTCGGAATCATAGAATGCTAAAGACTGCTGTCTGCTGTTCTTTTGTTACTCCGCCCAGATCTCCTCGTCGGTCGGGACCTTGCGGCCTTCCATGAACTGGCCGATCTGGGAAACGTTGATGAGGTGGGTCCATGTGAGGTTCTCGGAAAGGCTGTTGTTGCCCCAGGAACCGCAGCCGAGAGTGGTGGTCGGATTGAAGCCGTTGTAGAGGCTTCCGCCGGCTCCGGTGGAGCTCGTCTGGTTCACGATCAGACGGCTTACGGTGAGGTGTTCTCCCGCGTATTTCACATGCTCGATATCGTTGGAGTGGAGGGCGGTGGTGTGGCCGCGTCCCTCGATGTCGAGGTCGGTCTGAGCGAGCTCGACGGCTTCTTCGAACGTGTCATAGGGCCATGCGATCATTACCGGGCACATCTTCTCGCGGCAGAGGGGCTCTTCCTTGCCGATGCAGCGCGGGCTGAGCAGGATCATGCGGGTGCCTTCCGGTACCTCGACTCCGGCGACCTCGGCGACCTTCTGTACGCTCTGGCCTACGACCTTTCTGCTGATCGGTCCGCCGTTCGGGAAGATAGCCTCGGCAAATTTCGCGACGTCCTCTTTGTTGTCGATGTAGTATGCGCCGTTTGCCTTGAAAGCTGCGACGCCTTCATCGTACAGCTCGCGCGGGAAGAATACGCACTGCTCGCCGGAGCAGATGATGCCGTTATCAAAGATACGGCCTGCGATGATCTTCTTTGCCGCTGCGTCGAGGTCGACTCCGCGGTCGACGATGACCTGTACGTTTCCGGGGCCTACGCCGTGAGCGGGAGTCCCGCTGGAGTAGGCTGCCTTTACCATTCCGGATCCGCCTGTTGCGACTACCTGGTCGGCCTGGCTCATCATCTCGGCACTCATCTCGAGCGTGGGCTCTTCTACGGTCTGGATAAGGTCAACGGGAGCTCCGAGTCCCGCGAGCACTTCACGGAGCTTCTCGACGAGCTCGAAGTTCAGTTTCTTTACCGTGGGGTGCGGGGCCACTATGATGGCATTGTGGCCCTTGAGGGCGAACATGGCGTTGCACATCGGGGTCACTACCGGGTTGGTCACCGGAGTCACCGCGCAGACCACGCCCTTCGGCTTGGCGACTTTGATGATGCCGGTCACGGGATCTTCGTCGATGATGCCGATGGACTTTTTGCCCTTCATGCTGTTCCAGATCATCTTGGATTTGCCGCGGCATTTGCCTACCTTGTCCTCATAGACGCCCATACGGCTCTCTTCGACTGCTCTCTTTGCGAGGTATTCGGCGTTGTCATAGACGTATTTGCCGATGGCGCGTACGATCTCGTCCGTCTTTGCCTGATCGTAGTTCTCAAATTCGGCCATTGCCGCTCTGGCTTTCTTTATAAGTTCCGCCACCTCGGCGCGTGCTGCAAGTCTTGCTTCGTTTTCCATGTTTTTCACCCTTTCTGATTATTACTTTCTATAATGACGTCAGTTCCGCGTTAACACCGTATTCTTCCTTAAGCGCCATCAGTTTTTCGATAACGCTGTCGGGCACCATTATGCCGTCCTCGGCCCTGCGTTTGGCTGTGCCGGCTTCGATCTCTCCGGGGAAGCAGAGCGGGAAGGCTCCGTCGACTACCGGTGCTGCCTCCAGGTACTCATGATAGTATTTCATGTGTTCCTGCATCTCTTCCTTCGTAAGGAAGGCGGAGATGTCTATCGCGATCATCATGTGGCCGGTGAGGCCGGGCTCTGTCGGGTTGCGGTACATGCTCTTTATCTTGTCGAGGAACACGCCGCCGGTCAGAAGTCCGGACAGGATATCGACCACATAAGCCAGGCCGAGGCCCTTGAATCCGGAGATCGGAAGCAGGAAGCCCTTCAGCGCCTCTTCGGGATCATCGGTCGGATTGCCGTTCACGTCGGCGGCCCATCCGAAGGGGATCTTCTCGCCCTTCGCGGCTGCGAAACGGAGCTTTCCTTCGGCAACTACCGAGAGCGACATATCCA
Source organism: Bacillota bacterium (assembly GCA_017515765.1). Taxonomy (GTDB): domain Bacteria; phylum Bacillota; class Clostridia; order Peptostreptococcales; family Anaerovoracaceae; genus Eubacterium_B. Next base: position 2,675 of record JAFWFF010000031.1, read on the forward strand.
GCATGAAGGGATGGTCGCTGTAAGTCGGGATGCCTACCGCGATCGGGTTGTTTCCGACCAGTTTCTTTTTGGCGCCCGGGGCGGTGATGAGCGGGGGAACGTCAGTGATGGCGATGCCGATCATGTCGTTGTCGACCGCCATCTGGGCGTATGCCGCCGCGGCTCCGAAGTGGTTGCTGTTCTTTACTCCGCCGATACCGACACCGCAGGAGCGGGCGTTCTCGATCGCGTGCTCCATAGCCAGCTTGGCGCCGACGCATCCTGCCGCCGCGTCTGCGTCGACGAGGGTGATGGCCTTAGCGAGCTGCTCTGTTTTGATGTTCGGCCTTACGTTTATCGCTCCGCATTTCATGCGGTCGACGTAGTTCGGAACGCGCAGCACGCCGTGGGAGTCGATGCCGCGGAGGTTTGCCATCACGATGGTGTCGGCGTACCATGCTGCGTCTTCAGCGGGCATTCCGGCTTTTTCAAAGAGTTCGCAGACGAATGCTTTGAGCACTTCTGCGCGGTAGATCTTATTGTTGTCTGCCATGTGAATTCGCCTTCTTTCCTAAAGTACGTCTTTGTTCACGCAGAACTCGGGTTCTCTTCCTTCCAGTACCGCGTCGATACCTTTGGCGACGTTGATGGACATCCGGCGCCTGGCGTCTTCGCTGATCCCCGCGGTATGCGGCGAGAGGAGGACGTTGTCCAGATGGTAGAGCGGGTGATCAAAGTTCGGCGGTTCGGGAGTGAACGCGTCGAGCGCGGCAGCGGCGAGCTTCCCGGTGGAGAGGGCCTCATAGAGGGCGTCTTCGTCTACCAGTACGCCGCGCGCGAAGTTGATCAGCATCGCGGTCGGCTTCATCAAAGCCAGGGTGTCGCGGTTTATGACCTTCTCGTTCTCTTTGGTCCCCGGCATGTGCAGGGAGACGACGTCCGCCTGCGAGATGAGCTCCTCGAACGTCGCGGCATACTCATATCCCGCGGACCTGATCGTCTCTTCGGTGAGGAAGGGGTCGAATACCACGACCTTCATCTTAAGGGCGGTCGCGATCTCCGCGACGTGCCTGCCTATGCGGCCGAGGCCTGCTACGGCGATCGTTCTGCCTTCCGCGTCGAAGAATCCGCCGCCGTCGCGGCATTTCCAGTCGCCTGCGTGCATCGCGCGGTCGAAATAGCTGATCTTCTTCAGCATGGCTCCCATGGCGAAGATCGTATGCTCGGCGACCGAGATGCTGTTCGCCGGACCTGTGGTGAGGACCGCGATCTTTCTGGCGCTCGCGGCTTCAACGTCTATGTTGTCGACTCCGACGCCGTTCTTGGCGATGGCTTCGAGCTTCTCGCCTGCGGCGATTATGTCTTTGTCGACCACGGTGAGGCGGGTGACTATCGCGGAGGCGTCTTTGACCGCCTCTAGGAGGAATTCCTTATCCTCGTTCTCGGGGCAGACGACGTCATATTTCTCGCGAAGCATATCCATCCCGGCAGGGTGGATCTTCTGGATGTAAAGTACTTTCTTCATTATTCGTCATCGCCTCCTGCTTCGGCTGCCGCTTCAGCAGCTGTTTCGGGTATTGCGGCAGCTGCCTTCCTCTCTTTGTTCCAGTTGATGACCCATCTGATGATCGGGAAGAGGAACGCCGCGATGCTTATGATGAGCAGCACGCAGCAGATCGGGTGGGTGAAGAATACTGTCCAGTCGCCCATGGCTTGCTGCATCGCGCGCCGGAAGTTGGCTTCTACGGTCTTTCCGAGGATCAGGCCGAGGAGGATGGGCGGTACGGGGTATCCGGTCTTCTGGAAGAAGTATCCGAAGACGCCCATGATCAGAGCGCACTTGATATCGAAGGAGTATCCGCGGACCGCGAAGGCGCCTATGCAGCAGAGCGAGAGGACTATCGACATCAGGACGCTCTCGGGAACCTTAAGGATCCTGAGGAAGGCTCTGACGCAGACGAGTCCAAGGAAGCACATCGCGATATTGGCGAAGATCATCAGGATGTAGATGCCTGTCGCTACTTCTGGACGGTTGACGAAGAGCATGGGTCCGGGGGTGATGCCCTGGAGCATGAGGGCTCCGAGCAAAACTGCCGTTACCGTGTCTCCCGGGACGCCCAGGGCGAGCAGCGGGATCAAAGCTCCGCCTGTAACCGCGTTGTTGGCGACTTCGGAAGCGACTACACCGTTCGGGTTGCCTTCTCCGAATGAGTCGGGTTCCTTGGACGCTCGCTTGGCTTCGTTATAGCTCATCCAGGACGCTGTGCCGCCGCCGGTCGCCGGAATTATTCCGACAACGGTGCCGATGACTGCGGAGCGGATGAAGTTGACCGGGTATTTAACGAAGAATCTGAAGAGGTTCTCGCTCTTGCCTTCGTAGTGGGCGACCTCGCGTCTGACCTTGGGTTTGACGGAATCGCCGATGTTGGAGAGCACTTCGGATATGGCGAAGAGTCCTACCAGCGCGGTAACGATCTCGATGCCTGCCATCATACGGACGTTGCCGAGAGTGAAACGCGGCGTTCCGGTGATGGAGTCGATGCCTATGGTGGAGAGCATGAATCCCAGCATGGCGGAGATGATGCCCTTCATCGGGTTCTTGGCGGCGAGCGAGGTGACCATGCTCATTCCGAAGATACCTACTGCGAAGTACTCGGGAGCGCCGAAACGCAGAGCAAATTTCGCCAGGGCGCCGGCCGCGAACGAAAGCACTATGCAGCTGAAGATGCCGCCCCAGAAGGATCCGATCGTAGCCAGGGAGAGCGCTTCACGCGCGCGCCCGGCTTTGGTCATCGGATAGCCGTCAAGTACCGTAGCGGCAGCTGCCGGGGTACCGGGCGTCCTGATGAGTATCGCGGTGATCGAGCCGCCGTATATGCCTCCGCAGTATACGCCGAGCAAAAGTGCCATCGAGTTGATGATGTCCATGCCGAAGGTGAACGGCATGAGCAGCGCTACGCCCATCGTTGCCGAAAGACCGGGGAGGAATCCGAAGATTATGCCTGCGGTGGTGCCGACAAATACGAGTATGATAGTTGTCGCTGTCATTCCTAACATCTCTCAGCACCTCCCTTACAGGAACCAGAGGCCCGGAAGCGATACCAGGAGGACGTATTTGAATACCGCGTAGAGTACTGCGGTAACTCCTACAGGCAGGGCGACGAGCCGGATCCAGTTTCGTTCCCCGAAAAGCCAGAGCGCGATGAAGACAAGGATGATATTGCTTACGATGTAGCCGAGGTAGTCGATCACAAAAGCGTAAGCGAATATGATGGCCATCATCAGGATGGAGATCTTAAGGCTCTTGATGTCAAGAGGATCCTTCTCTGCCTCTGCCGCCTTGAGGGCGTTGCGTATCTCGAGGATAAGTACGATGGCGTTGCATATAATGAACAGGGTCAGAATGAATTTCGGCAGGGTAGCAGTGGTGCCCCACGTACTCTGATCGCCTGTCTTGCCGGTGCCGAGCTGATTGGCGAGATGGAGCCAGAAGCCTCCGATCGCTATAAGCACGACACTGACAAATATTTTCATGTTCAGCAGTCTTTTCATAGGATTTCCCTTCTACCACAGAGCGCCTTCCGCTCGGTAGGCGTAATGCGGATTCTGTGTCGCAAATTTTGCGCCGGTGATCTGGAGGCTCGTGCCGCTGATGTAGCCTGCGGCTTCCGAAGCGAGGAAGAGGTAGCCTCCGATCATGTCGTCAGGAGAAGCGAGGCGCTTCATGGAGATCGCGCTGACAAGGCGGTCCCAGTTCTTCTCGCAGTTGTCGCGGGTGAGCTCGGTGACCGTCATGCCGGGCTGGATGCTGACGACACGGATGTGATCCCCGGCCAGTTCAGACGCGAAAACGCGCGTCAGCTGCTCCACGGCGCCTTTGGTCGCGCTGTAGAGCGAGATCCCGCTGGTCGGGATGGTCGCGGTAAAAGATGATGTGTTGATGATGACTCCGCCTCCGGTCTTCTTCATGACCTCTGAAGCGAAGGCGCATCCGAAGAATACGGACTTGAGGTTGGTGTCGACTACCCGGTAGAAATCCTCTTCCGTGAATTGCTGGAAGGGCTTGCGGCACTGGGCGCCGGCGTTGTTGATGAAGACGTCGAGCCTTCCGTATGTCTTTTCGACGTTCTCGACGAAGCCTTTCAGCTGTTCGTTGTTGGAGACGTCTACGCTTTCGCCGTAGAGTTCAAAGCCCTCCTGGGCGAACTTTTCTTTCAATGCGTCGATCTTTGCCATGCTGCGGCCGCAGACGGCGACTTTGCTGCCTTCTCTTGCGAAAGCCAGGGCGACTGCTTCACCGATCCCTGCGGTGCCGCCGGTAATGGCAACTACCTTATCCTTCAGCTTAAGATCCATATCGTTCTTCCTCTTCTTTCTTCCGGAATCTTCTCTCCGGATCCCGCAGGTCGGGATTCCTTAGAAAGATATCCCCCCACCGCTTTGCAGGGGCGGGGGGATATCCAGTTGTTCTTAAAGATTCAGATCAGTACTTCTTCAGACGGCTCTATCAGTCGATCATTCCGATCGCCTTCAGAACGTCGTGGTTGCTCTGATAGTCGGCTTTCCATCTGGCGGTGATGCCTTCCATGGAGTCAAGAACTACGGGGTTGCCGAGGTTCTTGAAGGTCTCCTGCATCTCCGGAGTCTGCATGATGTCGAGGATCGTGTACTCCAGATATTTCAGGATGGCTTCATCGGTGCCTGCAGGAGCAGCAAATGCGTACCATGTTCCGCCGTTGGTCTTGTAACCGAACTCGGTGATGGCCGGTACGTCGGGGTTGATGTCCTGACGCTCGTTGGCAAGTACTACGACCGGGACGAAGTCTCCGGACTCATAGTATGCGGACGGCTCGGCATAGATGGAAGCTACAGCGTCGATGTGTCCGCCGAGAAGAGCGGTACAGGCAGCAGCGCCGCCGTCATAAGCGATGTGGTTCAGCAGGTTGGAGTCATCAGCGATCTCGAGTCCGAGAGCGGATACTGCAACGTGGTGAGCGCCGCCGGCTCCGGAGGTTCCGTAGGTGATGGAGCCCGGATTGGCCTTTGCGGCATTGATCAGGTCGTCAAATGTCTTGTAGGGACCGTCAGCCTTGACCGTGATGAAGGTCGGGGAAGCGGACACCTGGCAGATCGGAGCAAAGTCCTCATCGGTGTAACCGACGTCGGAAGTCCAGGGCGAAAGCGTGCAGGCACCCATCGCGGTGAGGATCAGGGTGTATCCATCGGGCTTTGCAGCTGCGAGAGCCGCCATACCGACTGCTCCGGATGCGCCGGGCTTATCGTCTACGACGACGGAGACGCCGAGTCTCTCGGCAAGTACTTCACCGACTGCTCTGGACATGAGGTCCGAGCCGCCGCCGGCGGAATACGGGCAAATGATGGTGATGGGCTTCGAAGGCCATCCATCGGGAGGTGCTACTTCACCGGAATCTCCCTGGTCTGCGGGTTCGGGCTCAGTGCCGCCGCCGCTGTCTTTGCCGCCGCATGCTGCCAGGACGAAGATCATGGCAACGATCAGCATGATAGCTAAAACTTTTCTTTTCATTGGTTCCTCCTTACTCACTCTTGAGAGTTTTTAAGTTCTTCATACATCGCGTCAACTTCTTTAACTTTTTCTGCTATTCTCTTCTCTTCTTCGGGGGTGGTCATATCCTGCGGCCAGATGACGCGCTTGTTGATATGCCCGCGAAGCGAGATCGCATACTTTGCTGCTGCTGTTCCGTTCTTCGTCATCGCGAGGATCTTGGAAGATTCGCGGAGCAGTTCGTCATACTTCCATGTGAGCGCCACGTCGCCGGAACGGGCTGCGTTGAACGCGCTCATGAACATCTGCGGGAAGCAGGGGCTGAGTGCCGGGATGAATCCGGCGGCTCCGAACAGGACCTCTGACAGAGCCTGGGCGGTCGCGCCGCTCAGGATCGCGAAATCGCGTCCCTGCATCTCATGCATCACTTTAAGGAATCCGGTATAATCTCCCGAACTGTCCTTTACGCCGACCACGCGCTCGTCCAGTTTTCCGATCTTAATGATCGTGTCGGGTGTGAGCTTAAGGCCTGTGAAGGGCGGGATATTATAAATGATGAGTTCCGGAATGTCGGTCTGCTCGAGGATCCTCTCGAAGTGGCGCACTGTCTCGTCCTGCGAGGTGTGGCGGTCATAGAAGATGGATGTGACCGCTGCCGTGGTGACGCCCAGATCCTGAGCGCGTTTGATGTTCTCAATGACCCTGCGCGTGCTCGTATCCATGCAGCCGGCCATGACCGGGATGCGGCCCTTGACCTGGTCTACCGTGATACGGATGGCGTTGTCGCGCTCTTTCTGGGTCAGAGCCATCGTCTCGCCGTTTGTACCCGCGACGAGGATACCGGTCAGTCCGCCCTCGATACAGTACTCAAGCAGAGCACGATATCCCTCCTCGTCAACGTTTTCATGTTCATCGATCGGCGTGACTATCGGCGGGATCACGCCGTGAAACTTGCATTCTTTCACGCTTACCTCCCTCTGCTGATACCGGTATGCATCCGGCGTTATCTGAATAGGTGTCATCTAAAGCGGATCTTTCGACCCGGATAGAGATATATGCAAGGACCGTGCCATTTTTGATTTGTTATTTTATAAACAGATCGGCCGCGGAAGGTCGCAGAATTATCAGAAAATTCAACACTTGCACCGGCCGGTCGACCGGCACGCCGTGAGATGAGCGCAAAATGCCGTTTGCAAATTGCGACTTTTTGCAAAATGCTTGTCAATTTGCGAACAAAATGCTATACTCCTATTGCTTTGACATATCTTGATACAGGAGGACAGCGGATGGATTATTCCATAGCATTCATACTGCCCGGCCTCAAGACCAGCCAATCGGTACGGCGCTATCTTGAGGAGAGAGGGATCGACTACCCGGTGCTCGCCAGGTCGACCGCAGAAGCGGTCCAGGCCGCGCAGAACCTTATACCAAAGGGCCTGAGGCTCGTCATATCCTACGGACTCACCATGCTGCAGATAGAGAACTCGCTTCCGGTCCTTACGATGGAGCTTCCTTTCAGCGGCCTTGATACGCTTGTCGCTGTGAGGCAGGCGATAGAGAAGACAAAAAACGGAAAGATCGCCCACGTCGGAACGCCGCACATGTACCATCTGGTCAGAAGGAGCCTGACTCTTCTCGGACTGGACGAGGACCTGGTGCACTTCTGCGAGCTGACTAAGGATTCCAATCAGGAGCAGCGCGTGCAGGACATGCTCGACGAGGGTTACGATACGATAATAGGCGGCTTCAAGGTCGCGAACTACGCCCGCGAGAAGGGCAGGGAAGGCATCGAGTTCGACGTGGACGAGCTGTCCATCGAGATCGCGCTCCTGAGCGCCCAGACCACGGTGAACAACCTGCGCCGTTCCGAGGAGAGGAACGAGCTCGAGCGCGCAATAATGAATTCCAGTTCAGACGGGGCAATTGTTCTCGACCCGTCGCACCGCATAACTCTTCTGAACCCCGCGGCGCTGGAGATATTCGGGAAGCCTGCGACCCTTCTCACCGGAAGAGCCCTGGAGGAAGCGCTGGCAGACAACCGGCTTGTGGATATCGACACATATAACGCCATGCCGGACAGGCAGACCCAGAACTCCGTCCCCGTGGTGCTGAGAGAGCTTCCCGTAACGATAAACGGCGAGAACCGCGGCAGCGTCGTCTCGATCAAAAAGGTCTCGGAGATCCAGGAACTCGAATACAAGTCAAAAAAGGACATCCTGCTGAAGGGCCTGGTCGCCCGCCATACGTTCGCGGACCTGCTCGGAGAAAGCCCGGCGTTCCTCCGCGCGAAGGAACAGGCCGAGGGCTACGCGGCCTTTGACAGCCCGCTCATGATCTACGGGGAGACCGGAACGGGCAAAGAACTGTTCGCGCAGAGCATCCACAACGCGAGCCCCAGGAAGGACCAGCCTTTCGTAGCGATAAACTGCGCGGCCCTGACCGAGACTTTGATCGACTCCGAACTGTTCGGCTACGTCAAGGGCGCGTTCACGGGAGCCAGCAAAGACGGCAAGCAGGGACTTTTTGAGATAGCCAACAACGGGACGATATTCCTCGACGAGATATCGGAAACGTCGCTTTCCATACAGGCCAAGCTCCTCCGCGTGATCCAGGAAGGCGAGGTCATCAGGGTCGGCGGCGACAAGGTCATAAAAGTCAACACCCGCGTGGTCTGCGCGACGAACAAAGACCTTCAGGCGCTGATACGCGACGGCAGATTCCGCGACGACCTCTATTACAGGCTCGCGGTGCTGGACGTGGCCATCCCGCCGCTCCGGGAACGCCCGGGAGACATCAGGCTCCTGGCTGAAGCCTTCCTCATGAGCAGCGCCAAAAAATTCGGAAAGCAGATCGAAGGGATATCGCCCCGGGCCATGGATATGCTCGCGTCGATGCCGTTCTACGGAAACGTCCGCGAACTGCAGAGCGTGATCGAGAGGCTGGTGATAACCTCTGACGAACCTGTGATAAGCGTTAGGTCGCTGGACAGGATAAGCCTCCGGACATTTGATTCCGCAACGGCAGGCCGCCGACAGATCTCCGAGCCCCTGAGCATCAAAGGCAACGAGCGCCAGCTCATAATCGACGCCCTGGCGGAATGCGGAGGCGCGAAGCGCGACGCTGCGCAGATGCTCGGGATCGACCTTTCGACTCTCTACCGCAAGCTCAAGAGCTACTCGATCGCTCCGGAAGAATACGCGAGCTGAATGAAATAGGAGGGACCTATAATGAACGAACCTTTTGTAAAGATAGACCTTCACGGACTCAGGCAGGAGGAGGCGGTCAGAGCGATCGACAAGGCGCTCGCCTCAGCGGGGCCTGGGACCTACCATCTGCAGATCGTCCACGGATACAACCGGGGCACAAACCTGAGGTCGATGATCCGGGACTGGTACCGTGACGATCCGA
>JAFWFF010000276.1 GCA_017515765.1 Bacillota bacterium
AAGGTGCTTACGCCCTTGGTCTCGATCATGTCCAGCATGAGGCGGACGGCTTCTTCACCGATCGCGTCGAGGTCCGGCTCGGCCTCCACCGCAGGGCTTATGGACGCGACTCCGAAGACCTTGGAGATCTCTTTCGCAAGCGCCTCGTACCCGAGGGATCTGTCAAAGCACACGAAGATCAGGCCTTCCTGACGCTTCACTTCAGCGCTTCCGTAGCCGGCCATCTCAAGCCTCTTTACGATCCGCTCGGCGAGCATGCGCTCAAAGAAGGGCTTGTTCATCCCCTTCAGCGCGACTTCGCCTACGCGCACGATCAAAATCTTTCTCTCGTTCATCTGAAACTCCCCAGTTTTCTGAATCCGGACACAGCTTTTTTGAGCTTGTCCACCACAACGGGCATCTCTTCCTCTGTATTGAATGCTCCGAAGCTGAACCTTATCGCGCCGGTAACTTCCTCATCCGTAAGGCCCATGGCGCGCAGGACGTGGCTTCCTCCCTTTTTGCCGGAGGAGCAGGCCGATCCGGTGGATACGCAGATCCCCTCGCCCTCCAGCCTGTGAAGAAGCACCTCACCCCTTGTCCCCAGGAACGACACGTTGAGTATCGCGGGGCAGCCGTCTTCCGGGCTGTTCACCCTGACGTCGGGTATCTGGTCCAGGATGCCGTCAAGAAGCAGCTTCCGCATGCGGGCCATCCTGTCGCGGAGGCCTGTGTCCGCCCCGGTTATCCCGAGTGCTTCGGCGAAGCCGCAGATCCCGGGCATGTTCTCGGTCCCGGATCTTAAGCCCTGTTCCTGGCCTCCTCCGGATATGATCTCGTCTATTCGCGTCCCCTTCTTTATAACCAGGGCGCCGACGCCCTTCGGTCCGTGGATCTTGTGAGCGCTCACCGAGATGAGGTCAGCCGGAAGGCTTTTGAGATCCTCTTTTCCGAGAGCCTGCACCGCGTCGCAGTGAAGGACCGCTTCGCCTTTCACCTCGGCCGCGCGGCAGATCGGCATCTTTGCTCCGGTCTCGTTGTTCACAGCCATTATGCTTATGACCGCGGCCCCCTTTGACGCCTCCTCGCGGAGACGTTCAACGTCGAGCCGGGAATCCTTGTCCACCCCGATATACACCGCTTCCGCGCCCTCCTGCTCGAGTTTCTTTACGGTCTCGAGCACAGCGGGATGTTCCACGGTCGTAGTGATTATCCTGCGGCTCCTGCGCTTCGCGGCGTTATACGCGCCCCTTATCGCCATGTTGTCGCCCTCGGTCCCTCCGGACGTGAAGATGATCTCCTTCTCCGACACGCCGAAGAAAGCCGCTGTATCGCGGCGGGCCCTCTTCAGCTCCTTCTCGGCGGCAAAACCGGCTGAATGGAGCGACGAAGGATTTCCGTAGTTGTCGAGCATCATGCGCCTGACCGCGTCGGCGGCGGCGTCATACGCTCTGGTCGTTGCGCTGTTGTCCAGATATATCATCAAAAACTCCCTATGCAGGAAAAAAGGCTCCCTCGCGGGAGGGAGCCCCGTGTCTTATTTCGCGTAATCGACGGCTCTCGTTTCCCTTACGACATTGACTTTGATCTGTCCGGGGTACTCAAGCTCCGATTCGATCTTCTTGGCTATCTCCCTGGCCAGAAACTCCATGCTGTCGTCTCCGACCTCGTCCGGGTTGGCTATTATGCGGATCTCGCGGCCTGCCTGGATGGCGAACGACCTCTCGACTCCCGGCGTGGTGTTGGCCAGCTCTTCGAGCTTCTCAAGCCTCTTGATGTAGACGTCGATGGTCTCGCGTCTCGCTCCGGGCCTCGCGGCGGAGAGAGCGTCGGCAGCGGCGATCAAAACCGCCTCCGGCGTCTTCGGCTCGTAGTCTCCGTGGTGGGCGGCCACTCCGTTGATTACCAGGTCGGACTCTTTGTATTTGGTCAGCACCTGGATGCCCAGGTCGACGTGCGTTCCCTCATACTCGTGGGTAAGGGCCTTGCCTATGTCGTGGAGGAGTCCGGCTCTCTTGGCGAGCTTGACGTCCAGTCCGAGCTCTCCTGCCATGAGTCCCGCGAGGTGCGCGACTTCGATGGAATGGTTGAGCACGTTCTGACCGTAGGAAGTCCTAAAAGTTTTTCCACAGAAATGGTGGATTTACACTTTGTTGGAGAAATTAAACCTATTTTAATAAAATCTGAAGAAGATAGTTCTTTAACTCAATTAGTTTTACCAATTAGAACATAT
>JAFWFF010000277.1 GCA_017515765.1 Bacillota bacterium
GAAGAGTTGGAACTCGTGACGATCTCGACTATGTCGCCGTTCTGGAGCGCGTGGTCAATTGTGACCATCTTTCCGTTCACCTTGGCTCCGACGCATTTGCATCCGACGTCGGTGTGGATCTTGAACGCGAAGTCCAGAGGGGTCGAGCCCGCCGGAAGGTCTATCACCTCGCCGCGCGGTGTGAAAACGAACACCTGGCTGGAGAAGAGATCCATCTTCAGGGTCTCCATGAACTCCTTCGGGTCGCTGTCCGACATGTCGGACAGTTCCTGCTGCCATTCCAGCGTCTGTCTGAGCCAGGCGAGCTTCAGGTCTTCGTTGTTCTGGCCCGTATCGGTCTTGCCTTCTTTGTATTTCCAGTGGGCCGCGATACCGTATTCGCAGACCTTATGCATCTCATAGGTCCTGATCTGGATCTCGAAGGGTTCGCCGTTGTCGCCTAGTACAGTCGTATGGAGCGACTGGTACATATTCGGCTTCGGCATCGCTATATAGTCCTTGAACCTTCCGGGTATCGGCTTCCACATGGTGTGGACCTATCCGAGAACCGCGTAGCAGTCTCTCACGGTGTCCACGATCACACGGATCGCGGTAAGGTCAAAGATCTCGTCGAGCTGTTTGTTCTGAAGGATCATCTTCTTATAGACACTGTAGAGATGCTTTGACCTTCCGAAGATATCGTAGTGCATGTTGAGCTGGTCCAGGGCCTCACGGATCTCACCTATGACCTGCTGGATGAACTGCTCTCTCTGCTCGCGCTTTACGCTGACCTCGGCTTCCAGAGTTGCGTATTCTTCCGGATGGAGGTATTTAAGGGCGATGTCCTCAAGCTCGGTCTTAATGGTGTAGATACCGAGACGGCTCGCAAGCGGAGCGTAGATGTCCAGGGTCTCTCTGGATTTCTCCTTCTGCTTCTCGGGGCTCCAGTATCTCGCGGTGCGCATGTTGTGCAGGCGGTCGGCCAGCTTGATGATCAGCACCCGGATGTCCTTCGACATGGCGAGGAACATCTTGCGCAGGTTCTCTGCCTGTGCCTCTTCCTGGGTGTCGAATTTGATCGAACCGAGTTTGGTCACACCTTCGACCAGTGCCCCGACGGTCTCGCCGAAATCCCTGGCCAGGTCTTCGTGCGTATAGGCAGTATCCTCTACCACGTCATGCAAAAGCCCGCCGATGATGGTCTCTTCATCCATGTGGAGCTGGGCCAGTATTTTGGCCACGGCAATAGGATGGATGAAATAGGGCTCGCCGCTCTTTCTGAGCTGGCCTTCGTGAAGCTCTTTGGCTTTATCGAAGGCCTTCCCTATCATCTCGGTGTCGTAGTTCGGGTTGAACTGCTTTATGTCCTTGAGAAACTGTGACTTGCTTTCCATGCGTCGTTTTTGTTATTTCTTCTTTTCGGCGGTCTTTCCGGTCGCCTTGGAATACTTTGATACGTTCTCGTTCTTCGAAAGCTCATAGAACAGCGGGCTGCTGAGGAATACGGAGGAATATGTACCGCAGAGCACGCCGATAACGAGCGGGATCACGAACTCTCTGATGGAGGTCGATACCATGATCATGAGCGGCAGCATGGCTACCAGCGTGGTGACCGAGGTCATTATCGACCTGGGCAGGGTCTCGTTCACGGAAGCGTCGAGATTCTCGGCAAGAGAACGTCTCTTGTAAAGGGATCTGTTCTCTCTTACGCGGTCAAACACGACGATCGTATCGTTGATGGAGTATCCGACTACCGTGAGGATACCTGCTATGAACGGGTTGTTGATGGTGAAGCGGAACAGGCCGTACATCGCGAGCACGAACAGGACGTCATGAGCGAGGCACGCCACAGCCGAAACGCCCATCTTCCAGGATTTGAACCTGAGTATGATGTAGATGAGCATTCCTATCGCGGCTATGACCACAGACCTGAAGGCGTTGCTCTTAAGCTCTCTTCCGACCGTGGGTCCGAACTCTTCGGAGGCGAGGATATTGTCTTCGCTTATACCGTATTTCTCGCCGAGGGTGGAGACGATCTCAAGTCTTTCGGCGTTCTCAAGCGCCTTTGTGGTCTTGATTATGAGCTGTTCTCTGTTGTCACCGGAAAGGACGAGCGTCGGATTGAGGTCGTAATCCTTGAGCAGATCTTCGACTTCGGCCGTATCCACGGTCTGTCCCATATCGATCTGCATCATGGTGCCGCCAGTGAAGTCGATACCGTAGTTGAATCCCCTCGCGAGTCCGAGAACGAGCCCGAGCACTATGACCACAACGCTGATTATGTAGAAGATCCTGCGGTTCTTAATGAATTCGAAGGCCTTCTTTATTACGGTCCTGGAGGATCCGTCTTCGTTGACGCCGAAGAACTTCTTCGCGGAGAACTTTTTGCTCTCCGCAAGCAGTCCGATGAGGATCTGGGTTATAACTATCGCCGTGAAGATGCTGACGATGATACCGATCATAAGGGTGATGGCGAAGCCTTTGACCGTCGAGGAGCCGATGAGGTAAAGAACGACAGCGGCGATCAAAGTCGTGATCTGCGCGTCGAGCACCGTCACAACGGCATGCCTGAAGCCTTCCGAAACGGCGACCCTCGTCGATTTGCCGCGGCCGAGCTCTTCTCTTACGCGGGCGAATATGATGACGTTCGCGTCAACAGCCATACCTATGGAGAGGATCAGAGCGGCGATGCCGGGCAGTGTAAGAACTGCGCCGATGCCGGCCATGACCCAGAGGACTATGAGCACGTAGAGCGCGAGCGCTATGTCTGCCATGAGTCCGAGAAGGCCGTAAGCGATGATCATGAGAGCGAACACGAGGAGGAGTCCCACGATACCGGCTACGATGCTCTTCTGAAGGGCGTCCGCGCCGATGGTCGCGGTCTGAACTGAGGACGTTATCTCGGTAAGTCCTACGGGAAGCGCACCGCCTCTGATGAGGGCGGCAGTGCCTGTGGCCTCTTTGATGCTGTAGCCGTGAGTGCTGGTGATGACGCAGGACGTCGAGCTGATGGTCTCTTCCGCCACAGGAGCCGTTACGATCTCGTCATCGAGCATGATTATGATGGCGCGGTCGTCGATACCGGCGTTGGTGGATTTGATCTCACCGTTTGCGGCCTTCCTGGTCGCCTCTTCGAATTTCGCGGCGCCTTCCGACGTGAACTCGAGCTGGATGAGATATCCGCCGTGCTCATTGTCGGTGTTTACTCCCGCGTCCTTTACGTCTTCGCCCGTGAGGACTTCCGTACCGTCTGCAAGGAGGAATCTCAGCTGCGCGGTCTTGCCTATATTGGCTATGGCATCCTGGACATCCTCAACGCCCGGGATCTCGATACGGATGCGCTTGTTCCCTTCAATGGATACCGTCGCTTCGGAGATTCCCATCGCGTTCACACGTTTTTCCATGACGGCGCGCGTCTGTTCCATGATGGTGTCAAGCTCTGTGCCTGTCGCGTCGGTCTCCGCTTCCATCACAACATAGACACCGCCGTTGATGTCCAGACCGAATTTCATCACGTCCTTGATGGACTGAAGCGATCCGATCCCGCAAGCGGTGATATACCATCCGGCGATGACTATGATCACGATGATGCAGGCAAGGATCTTTCTCAATTTAGAATTCATTTTTTCCTCCGTGATAACTATTTTGTCAAAGCCCACAATCCGGGCATTATAATAACATCTTATTTTACTACTATTTGTTCGTAGTATCAACAAGAAAAAGCCTGTTTTTTAACAAAAAGAGCCCCGCGAAAGGGCTCTTTCATGCGTTATTGAACTGTGAAAAACAGCAGTATGTCAGGCTGCGGAAAAACTATTCGGCTTTCTCGACGGCTTCGGGGATCTCCGCGGCATCTGCGATCTCTGCAGCGGTCTCTTCGACAGCCTCAGCGACAGCGGCAGCGGTCTCCGCAGCTTCCGCCTTGACCTCTTCAGTCTCTTCCTTCTTGCCGAGGCGCTTGAAGGATCTCTTCTTCGGTTCTTCCTTATCGGTCTTCTCTGTCTCCTCTCTCGGAGCAGCCTTTCTGTCAGCCTTCTTCTCTACAGAGGAAATGGCCCATTTCTTGAATTCCATCTTGGTCTTGTCTGCGCCTACCTGAAGAACGATGGAATCGTCCTTGGTCTTGACGACCTTTCCCATGATGCCGCCGATGGTAACGATAAGATCTCCCACCTGGATGCTGTCGCGCATTTCTTTGATCTCTTTATCTTTCTTGCGCTGAGGCCTGATCATCAGGAAATACATGATGGCTACGAAGCCGATGAGAATGATGATCTGCATGGGAAACTGTCCAGTCTGTCCGTTCATTTTATTCCTCCGTATCAAAAGCATTATGGTGCCGGCGATGGGGGTCGAACCCATACGGTGTTGCCACCACGGGATTTTGAATCCCGCACGTCTGCCAATTCCATCACGCCGGCAGTTACGTCAAAGCGCTAGATAATTTTAGCACAATCAAAAATCATCGTCAAGAACACCGGTATAAACAAAATGACCGGTCATCTGACCGGTCATCTCTGGTGCGGCCGACTGGACTTGAACCAGCACGGTGTTATCCACACGCCCCTCAAACGTGCGCGTCTGCCTATTCCGCCACGGCCGCTTAAAAGTGGTACTTTGCTATATTATCACATTCAGACAGTTTGTCAAGAGATATTCCAGATCAATTATCGAACCGCTGTTGTCGATCACCAGATCCGACTTTTCTATCTTCTCCTCCTGAGGCATCTGATTGGCGAATCTGGCCAGTATCTCTTCTCTGCTCAGGCCGTCCCTGAGCATTATCCGGCTTATCCTGGTCTCGTCGTCGGCGGTGACGCACCAGCATTCGTCCATGTCTTCCGACAGCCCGGACTCAAAAAGCAGCGGGACGTCGAAAAACACGGCCTTCTCCCCTTCGTGCAGCTTTCCTTCCCTGATCTTCCCTATGGTCTTCCTGATGTCAGCTACCACTCTTGCGGTAACTATCTCCTCGAGCGCTTCCTGCTCCTTCGGATCCGAAAAGACTACGGCCGCGAGTTTTTTGCGGTCGAGCCTGCCTTCCCCGTCGATCATATCCGCGCCGAAGCGTTCCGCGATCAAAGGAAGAGCAGGCCCTCCTTTCGCCGTAAGGGCCCTTGACATCTCATCGCTGTCATAGACCGTATAACCATTGTGTTTCAGTATGGACGAAACGGTCGACTTGCCGCTCCCCATCGTCCCTGTAAGCCCTATGACGGTCATTTCAGTTCGTACCACGTCTTTCCGGAGTTGAGGTCACTGACCAGTTTGACCGAGAGGTCAGCCGCCTCCTCCATATTCCTGAGCAAAAGCTCCGATACCTTATCCTGCTCCTCCGAAGGCCCGTCGATTATCAGCTCGTCGTGGACCTGGAGGATCAGCTTAGACTCGAAATTCCTGTCCCTGAGCTCGCTGTAGACTTTGATCATGGCGATCTTTATTATGTCCGCGGCGCTCCCCTGGATCGGGCTGTTCATTGCGAGGCGTTCCCCAAGGCTCCTCACCGTATAGTTCGGGGATGAGATCTCTTTGATCGCCCTGCGGCGGCCCATGATGGTCTCAGTATAACCCTTCTCCTTTGCCATCGCGACCTGGGCGTCCATATAGGCTTTGACCGCCTTGTGTTTGGCAAAATAATCGGCTATGTAGTTCTCGGCTTCGCGCCTTCCGATGTTGAGCTCCTCAGACAGCCCAAAGCCGCTCATCCCGTAGATCACGCCGAAATTGACCGCTTTCGCGCGGCTGCGGTCAAGCGAAGTAACTTCATCGTATGGTATTCCGAACACCCTGGATGCGGTATCCCTGTGGACGTCGGCGCCGCGGTTGAACGCGGAGATCAGGTTCTCGTCTCCGGAGAGATGGGCGAGAACTCTAAGTTCGATCTGCGAATAGTCTGCTCCCGTAAGGATGTTGCCCTCGCGAGATGGTATGAACGCCTTCCTGAGCATCCTTCCGTATTCGTTCCTGACCGGGATGTTCTGCAGGTTCGGTTCGGTGCATGATATGCGGCCGGTGGCGGTCACGGTCTGCCGGAAGTGTGGCCTGATCTTCCCGTCGTCCGCGATAAGAGGGATCAGCCCCTCCACATAGGTGCTGCGGAGTTTGGAGAGCGTCCTGTATCTCAAGACCAGATCGACTATCGGGTGTTTGTAGCGAAGCTTCTCCAGGATATCCGCCCCGGTGCTGTAGCCGGTCTTTGTCTTTTTGCCGGACGGCAGCCCAAGGTCTTCAAAAAGCACTTCTCCCAGCTGGCGGGTCGAATTGATGTTGAACTCTTTGCCGGCGAGCTCGTAGATCCCGGCTGTGAGTGAGTCGATCTCGACCGTAAGCTCGTTTCCGAAATCGTCCAGGGTCTTTCTGTCCGTCCTGAAGCCTTCGGATTCCATGGCGGCGAGGACTTCTATGAGCGGCAGCTCCACTTCGTTCAGGAGCTTTTCCTGCCCGGCTTTTTTGATCAGCTCAGCCTGGCATCCCATAAGCCTGCTGACCGAAGAAAGGACCTTAAGGCCATATTCGGCTTCCCCCGGTTCAGAGGATCCGAGAAGGTCCATCTGCTGCCCGTCTTTGAAGAACTCCTTCTCGGAAGGCAGCTCTTCGTGGAAATACTCCAGCATCAGGGTCTTAAGGTCATAGTTCGACCTCGTGGGGTCGATGACATACTGCGCCACGGCTGTATCAAAACAGGTTCCGGAAGGCTTCGCCCCCAGGCGCATCATAACGTAATAATCCCGAACCAGCTCATGTCCGAAGAAGGCATATCCCTTCCCCCTCAGCGAGCCGAGCATCTCAAGAGCCGACGCGGCCGCCGCGCCGGATACATAGAAATACATGTCTCCGGCAAGGACTGACAGACCCGAGACGCCTGGCATGCTGACATGGCTCGCGTCGGAGAATATCTTAAGGCCGATCTTCCTCGCGCCTTCAGGCATCTTCTCCAAAGCGTCTTTCAGGGAGGCAAACTCCGCTTCCGAGCCGATAAGCACGGTCGATATCTCAGCAGGCGCCGCATGCTTCGGTTCTTCGGAAGACGGACGGACGTCGAGTTTCTTCAGGAATGAATTGAATTCCAGCTCGACATAGAGGTCGATAAGGGCGTCGGCGTCAGGATCCCTGAGCCTTGCCTCTTCCGGATCGAGTTCGATCGGAACGCCTGTGTCGATGGTAGCGAGCCTTTTGCTCATTATGGCAAGCTGGGCGTTCTCCTCAACCTTGGTCCTCAGCTTTTCATTTGCTATCTCGTCGGTCCTCGCGAGCATCTCCTCGATCGAGCCGAACTGCCCGAGCAGCTTAAGGCCGGTCTTCTCGCCTACTCCCGGGATGCCCGGTATATTGTCCGACGGGTCGCCCATCAGTCCCTTGAGGTCGATGAACTGTTTCGGCGTGAGGCCGTAGACTTCCATCATCCTGGCTGCGTCGTAGATCTCAAACTCGCTGATACCCTTTTTGGTCAGGAGGACCTTGCAGCTGTCGGTGCAGAGCTGGAGCGCGTCCCTGTCTCCAGTGATGATCAAAGGCTCCAGGCCGGCTTCTTCGGCGAGCCTCGCGGCAGTGCCTATCAGGTCGTCCGCCTCAAAGCCTTCCAGTTCGAGCTGTTTGACGTTCATGGCCGCGAAAACGCGCTTCATGAGGGGGATCTGCATCGCAAGCTCGGGAGGCATCTTGCGCCTTCCCGCCTTGTAATCCTCGTATTCCTTGTGCCTGAAGGTCGGCGCCTTCAGGTCCCATGCAACCACTGCGTATTCGGGCTCGCGGTCGTTCACTATCTTGTTGAACATGTTAATGAACCCGTATATCGCCTGGGTGTATATCCCGTCTTTGGTCACCATGGGCCGCTGCATCGCGTAATACGCCCTGTTTATAAGGCTGTTGCCGTCAATTATGGCAATGATGTGTCTGCCGCTCATTTCTGTCTCATACCGTCCTTCCGGTCAGGTCGTAATCAAAGGCGTCTTCTATAAGGACCGGAACGATATCTCCGGGCCTCAGGGGCTCTTCGGATGTGAATATCACTCCGTTATCGATCTCCGGCGCGTCATACCGGGTCCTTCCCGAATACGTTCCGTCTTCCTGGTACGCGTCCACTATAACGTCGAGGGTCTTTCCGATCAAA
Source organism: Bacillota bacterium (assembly GCA_017515765.1). Lineage (GTDB taxonomy): Bacteria > Bacillota > Clostridia > Peptostreptococcales > Anaerovoracaceae > Eubacterium_B. The sequence continues at coordinate 8,090 of JAFWFF010000277.1, forward strand.
GCTTCATTATGCGCTCTGGAGATCTCCATCTGCCGCATCATTATGCTGTTCTCACGGAATTCTTTGGTCTCGTCGGGGACCTGGTCCTCCCTTTCCCCGGCGGGAGTGCCTTCCTCAAGCGAATATTTGAATACTCCGAGGCGCTCGAATTCCAGGTTTTCGACGAGGTCCGAGAGTTCGGCGAAATCCTCATCGGTCTCACCCGGGAATCCCACTATGAATGTGGTACGAATCGCTATGTCGGGCATTTTGGCGCGCAGCATGGCAACGCGTTCTTCTATGGACCTGCGGTCAGATCTCCTCGCCATCTCGCGGAGCACTTTGTCGGACGCGTGCTGAAGCGGGATATCTATGTAATGGCAGATCTTCTCCTCGCCCGCCATAACGTCCGCCAGTTCCTCGGTTATCCCTTCGTCATAGCAGTACATGAGCCTTATCCATCTAATCCCTTCGACACGGCAGAGCTTTCTCAGAAGCTCGGGAAGCATCGTCCTGCCGTAGAGATCCCTGCCGTAGCAGGATGTGTCCTCAGCGATCAGGACGAGTTCAACGCATCCCGCCGCGGCGAGAGCCTCGGCTTCCGAGATGACGTCCTCCATGCGTTTGCTGCGGTATTTTCCGCGGATCTTCGGTATAACGCAGTATGTGCAGTGACGGTCGCAGCCCTCTGCGATCTTGAGGGTTGACGTATAAGGATTATCGGAAAGCTTCCTGACCGTCTTTTCCAGATGATCGGACACGCAGGGCCCGGCAAAGACGCTGCGCTCCTTAAGGCCGTCCAGTATCTCTCCTATCCTGGCGTATTCGTTCACGCCTATAAAGCAAAAAGCTTCCGGCATTTCTTCAAACAATTCTTCGGAATATCTCTGCGCGAGACACCCTGAAACTATGAGCTTTGCCCCCGGCTTTTTGATCTGCGCCATAGTGAATATGCGGTCTATCGACTCGCGTTTGGCGTCTTCGATGAACCCGCAGGTATTCACTATAACAAAATCGGCGTCCTCAGGATCATCCGTTATCACATAGCGGTTCTCCTCCAGGACGCCTGCCGCGAATTCACTGTCGTTCTGATTCTTGGGGCAGCCCAGGGTGTCGATGTAGACTTTACCCTTATTCATTACGGCTCCTTGACTCACTTGGACTGTTCGTATTCTTCCCTGGTCATCAGGACCTGCCTCGGCTTGGCGCCGTCCTGAGGCCCGATGATACCCATGGATTCCATGGCTTCCATTATCCTTGCGGCGCGGTTGTATCCGATGCGGAATCTCCTCTGTATCATCGACGTCGAAGCCTGGCCTGCGTCCATGACGAGTTCGATTGCGTCTTCCAGAAGTTCCTCGCCTTCGTCCTGAGGCTGAGACTGCTGAACGTTTCCGCGTTCCACCGTCTCCAGTATCTCATCGGAATACTCCACGTCCTCTACCTGGTTCTTTACGAAGTCTGTAACGGCTTTGACTTCATCATCGTGGACAAAGCAGCCCTGCACGCGGATGGGCTTGCCCGATCCGAGAGGATGGAACAGCATATCGCCCTTTCCTGCGAGCTTCTCCACGCCGACCATGTCCAGGATCGTCCTGGAGTCAGCGTTCGATGATACAGCAAAGGCGATACGCGAAGGAATGTTCGCTTTGATAAGGCCCGTGACAACGTCGACCGACGGTCTCTGGGTCGCGACGATCAGATGCATCCCTGCAGCTCTTGCGAGCTGAGCGAGCCTGCAGATCGACTCTTCAACCTGCGCGGGCGCTGCCATCATCAGGTCGGCGAGCTCGTCGATGATGATAACGATCTGAGGCATCAGCTCATCCTTAGGCGCTCCGGCCGCCCTCTTCTTGTCATTGAAACCGGCCAGATCCCTCACGTTCGCTTCGGCGAATCTCTTGTATCTGTCGCTCATCTCGGCGACAGCCCAGTTCAGCGCCGCCGCAGCCTTATTGGCTTCGGTGACCACTGGGATGAGCAGATGAGGTATTCCGTTGTAAACTCCCAGTTCCACGACCTTAGGGTCGATAAGGACGAGTTTGACCTCGTCGGGATCAGCCTTATAGAGAAGGCTTGTTATTATGCTGTTTATGCAGACGCTCTTTCCGGAGCCTGTTGATCCGGCGATCAAAAGATGGGGCATGGACTTAAGGTCTGCGACTATCGCTTTCCCGGCTATATCGCGGCCCACAGCAAAAGTGATCTTGGAGGGCGACTGTTTGAATTCCCTGCTCTCGATGACTTCTCTGAGCGAGACCATATTGACCTTGTCGTTCTGGACCTCGATGCCCACAGCGGCTTTGCCCGGGATCGGGGCTTCGATACGGATATTCTTCGCCCTGAGGTTGAGCGCGATATCGTTGGAAAGATTGACTATCTTGCTGACCTTGACTCCGACGCTCGGCTGTATCTCATAGCGCGTGACAGCGGGACCCTGGGTCACGTCGATGACCCTCGCTTCCACGTTAAAGCTTCTGAGGGTCTCCTCGAGCTTTCTCGCCTTCTCCCTGAGTTCGGATTCATGTGCCTGCGCTCCCGGCGATGCCGGTTTTACCTTAAGGAGGTCGATCGGCGGCTTGCGGTATCTGAATGTACGCTTCTTCTTTACCTGAGGCGGAACCACAAGGTCTTCGCCGCCGGATGAAGCCTTCGTGGCTTTCTCGCTCTTCTTCATCGTCAGGGAAGCGTCATGACTGTCATGTACAGGAAGGATCGAGGCGGCATTCCTCGGTGCCTCAGCGGTCTCATTGCCATCCCCTGTATCCGTCACCGTCTCGGGGCGGACTATTACAGTGCTCTGCGGGACTTCATACTCCTCGCCCAGTCCGTATCCCGGCTCGGGTATCCTTTGCTCATCTATGCCGTAAGTCTGGATGCTGCCCGAAGGCCCGGGGATCGTGTCCACAGGCTCGCTGCGGAACTGATCCGCGTCATAGTCGACATACGGATTCGGGGAATCGATCTCAGCCTTGATCACAGGGGACTCTTCCGGGGCAGGCGCGTCAAAAGGCGTGTTCTCCGGGAGTTCTATCTCCATGCCGTCGCGGAAGGCCTCAAATCCGCCCCTGGTGCCCGAAAACAGGCTGTCCGAGGGTACCGGTATAAACTCCAGCTGGGTCTCCTTGCGGTGTTTTTCGGCTGTCTGCTCTCTTGCGTCGAGCTTGTACTGCTCGCGGTCTTTCTTGCGCTTCGCTTCCTGCTCTTTGGCGCGTTCCCTGTAGTACTCCTCTTCCGCCAGACGCTTTTCTTCCTTTCGGGCGGCCCGTTCTTCGTGCCTGTATTTGATGGCCTCTATGCCCCTGGAGACCGGCGTGTTGATGATCAAAAGCAGGCAGACCAGCGTTATCGCCGCCGCCACTCCGTACAGTCCGACCTTCCCGACGTATTTCACGAGGAACATCGAGATCGTCATGCCGAAGAATCCGCCGCCTTCAAGTGTCATCCCTTCAAAATAGAACTGCCTCGGAGCGAAGAAGATCTTGTCGACGTCGATGAATCTCCCCGAATTGAAAAGGCAGAGCATCAAAAGTATCAGGCTGCCGAGGATCGTGCTGCCTGCGGAGATATGCACTGTCTTGTTGGCAAGCAGAAGGATGCCGAAGAGTATGAGGTAGAAAGGCAGGATCAGCCCGATGAGGCCGAAAACGCCCCTCAGGAAATTGCCTATCATGTTCCCCAGCTGCCCCGCGGCATTGAACTGGACAGCAGCAAAAAGGAAGATACCGACAACGATGAGGATTATCCCCCAGATATTGTCGATGACTCCCCTTTCCGCCCCGCGGTTCCCGGCTGCGGACTTCTGCTTACCGGACCCGGAAGATCCGGAAGACTTGCTCCCCTTACCGGAGTTCTTGGTTTTTGTGCTGGTTCCTTTGGTCACCAAAACACTTTCCTCTCAACGATCAGTCTTCCTTCGGCACGATATATCCCTTCGCGCAGAGTGCCTCGGCGCAGAGCACGGCTCCGCCTGCGGCGCCTCTCACGGTGTTGTGCGCGAGGCCGACGAATTTGTAATCGTATATGGTGTCTTCCCTCAGCCTTCCGATGCTGACCCCGAAGCCTCTCTCATAGTCCACATCCTTGCGGACCTGCGGTCTGTCGTCATCCTCGAGGTACTGGATGAACTGCTTCGGCGCGCTGGGAAGATCAGCCTCCTGCGGATAGCCCCTGAAGCTCCTGAGCTTTTCGATCAGTTCTTCCTTGGTCGGTTTCTTGCGGAACTTGACGAATACCGCGCAGGTGTGGCCGTTCTGAACGGGCACTCTCAGGCACTGGGAAGTGATCAGGATATTGTCTGCTTTCACTATCTCGCCGTTCTCGATGTGTCCGAAGATCTTAAGCGGCTCCTGCTCGCTCTTCTCTTCTTCTCCGCCGATATAGGGGATGATGTTCTCGACCATCTCTGGCCAGTCGGCAAAGGTCTTTCCGGCTCCGGATATCGCCTGGTAGGTGCAGACGATGGATTCATAGGGTTCATACTCTTCCCAGGCCTTGAACGCCGGGACGTAGCCCTGGATCGAGCAGTTGGGCTTTACGGCGATGAATCCCCTCTCTGTCCCGAGGCGCTTTCTCTGGTGCTCGATGACGTCGAAGTGCTCCGGATTGAGTTCGGGGATGACCATCGGCACGTCGGGCGTCCAGCGGTGCGCGCTGTTGTTGGACACGACCGGAGTCTCAGTCTTAGCGTACTCTTCCTCTATGGCCTTTATCTCTTCCTTGGTCATGTTGACCGCGCTGAAGACGAAATCCACGTCCTTCGAGACAGAAGCCACGTCGCTGACGTCCTTTACGACTATGTCCTTAACGGAGTCAGGCATGGGAATATCGAGCTTCCAGCGGCCTTCCATGGCCTCTGCATACGTCTTTCCGGCGCTGCCCGCGCTTGCGGCAATGGCAGTGACCTTAAACCACGGATGATCCGCGAGGAGCGTGACGAAACGCTGTCCGACCATTCCTGTTCCACCGAGAATACCGACGTTGAACTTTCTGCTGAATTCCTTCATTACTCTGCCTCCTGTTCATATGTATGATCAAAAGAATTAATTGCGGTGCAATTCAAGATATTGTAGCATAATATCCGCAAGTTTTCAACACTTTGCGCCAAAAAAGAACAAATATTCAATACAGCAAAAAGAGCAGCTCAGCTGCTCTTTTACGTATCATGTCTCTGCTTACTCCGCCGCTACGATTTCTTTGCCGTCGTAGTAGTTGCAATTCGGGCAAACTCTGTGCGGAAGCTTGGGCTGATGACACTGCGGGCAGATGGAGATACCGGGAGCGGACTTCTTCATGTTCGCGGCCTTTCTGCTGCTGGTCTTAGCCTTGGATGTTTTCCTTTTGGGGACTGCCATTTCTACACCTCCTTGCTGAGATATGTCAAGCGCAAAAGCGCTATTTCGCGTCAACTACTGCATTATAATAGCAAGTTTCGACAATGTCAACGCTTATTTTGCAAGTCTGAACGTATCTCTTGCGATCATCAGTTCCTCGTTGGTCGGGATCAGGAGGAGCTTGACTGCGGAGTCGTCCGCGGAGATGACAGCTTCTTTTCCTCTGACGTCGTTCTTCACCGGGTCGATCTTGATCCCGAGGTTGTCGAGGTCGGCGCAGATCAGGTTGCGCATGAACGCGTCGTTCTCGCCTACTCCGGCGGTGAAGACGATGGCGTCGGCACCGTTCAGCTCCGCGAAGTACGCTCCGATGTAGAAGCGGACCTTGTGAGCGAACATCTTCAGGGCGAGCTCAGCCCTCTGGTTGCCTTCCTTATAGGCGGCCTCAAGGTCTCTGAAGTCGCTGGAGATCCCGGAAACTCCGAGGACTCCGGACTTTTTGTTCAGGATCTCGTTGGCTCTTCCGAGAGACAGGTTGTCCTTCTCTCTCATATAGGTGACGATAGCCGGGTCGATGTCGCCGCTCCTGGTGCCCATCACGAGGCCCTCAAGCGGTGTGAAGCCCATGGAAGTGTCGATGACCTTGCCATTCTTTACGGCCGCGATGGAAGCGCCGTTTCCGAGGTGGCAGGTGATTATCTTGATCTCGGAGAGGTCTTTGCCGAGCATGGCTGCGGCTCTCTCGGATACATACTTGTGGGAAGTACCGTGGAAGCCGTATCTTCTGACCCTGTACTTCTCATAGTACTCATAGGGGATCGCATAGAGGTAAGCTTCGGGAGGCATGGTCTGATGGAAGGCCGTATCGAATACCGCTACCATCGGGGTCGTCGGCATGAGTTCTCTGCAGGCGGCGATACCGAGAAGGTTTGGCGGATTGTGGAGAGGCGCCAGTTCTACGCACTGTTCCATGACCTTGATGACGTCGTCGTCGATGAGTACGGAATCGGCATAGTTTTCTCCGCCGTGAACGACGCGGTGGCCGACGGCTCCGATCTCGGACATGTCCTTAACGACTCCGTGCTCGGGATCCTGGATGGCGGCGAGCACCTGTGCGATCGCGTCCTTATGATCCTTCATGGGCACTTCTTTAACGATCTTGTCCTCACCGGTCTTGGTGTGGTTGATGACGGATCCTTCCATTCCGATCCTCTCGACGAGTCCCTTGCAGAGGAGACTCTCGTCCGTCATGTCGAGGACCTGATACTTCAGTGAAGAGCTTCCGCAGTTGATTACAAGTATTTTCATATATTCCTCCATGTCCGTGACATTATGATTGACAACGGCAAACGTTTGCGCGCGATTAACGCACCTATACATTTTACAATGCGGACTGCATAAAATCAAGGATTATCCGCTATCTGACAGAA
>JAFWFF010000278.1 GCA_017515765.1 Bacillota bacterium
CCCGCTCCACGAAAAGCACCCCCTTCATGGGGGTGTTTTTTCGTGGGTCGACGTATCGTGGGGAATCGGCGCTCTGCGGTATCTGCCCTGCACGGTGCGCCTGAGAAGCGGCTTCACAAAGATACAATGGGCTCGGGAGTATGGCGTTCTCCGCCGGTTTCTGCTATTATTGAGATGTAGTTTGGAAGATACCGCTGATCATCGTACAGGAGGATAAGATATGCCTATTCCCACACCTCACAATTCAGGATCAAAAGAAGATTTCGCGAAGACGGTGCTCATGCCCGGGGACCCGCTCAGGGCTAAGTTCATAGCGGAGACGTTCCTGACCGACCCGGTGCTCGTGAACAACGTGCGCGGCATACAGGGATATACAGGGACGTGGAAGGGCGTTCCGGTAACGGTGATGGCGTCCGGAATGGGGATACCCTCGATAGGGATATACAGCTGGGAACTGTTCAATTTCTACGGCGTGGAGAACATCATACGCGTAGGGTCAGCCGGCGGACTGCAGGACGATATAGAGCTCATGGACATAGTCATCGGCCAGGGCGCCTGCACCAATTCGAACTATGTGAACCAGTTCGGCCTGAACGGCAGTTTTGCTCCGATCGCGGACTACACCCTGCTTTCAGCCGCCGTCGAAGCCGCTAAGGAGCACGGCGCCAGGGTCCGCGTCGGCAATGTGGTCTCCTCCGACAACTTCTACTATGCCGAAGGAGCAAACAAAAACGACAACTGGAAACGCATGGGCGTTCTGGCTGTCGAAATGGAAGCCGCCGGTCTCTACTGCAACGCGGCGTACGCCGGGAAGCGCGCGCTCTGCATCTGCACCATCTCCGACCACCTTTACAAGACTGAAGAACTCAGCTCTGAGGAGCGCCAGACAGGCTTCACCCAGATGATGGAGATCGCGCTGGACACAGCGGTCAGAATGAACGATCTGTAGACACGGACCGCGTAACTTTTTACTGCAGCTGTTTACTTTGATGCTTCGGAGCTCGCCGTAATCAGCGCGGCGAGTTTTTCTGTGCTTTCGATAAAGCTGATCTTCTGCCTGTTGCCTTCGCTCAGGAAGCCTTCCGCGACGGCGTGGTCGTACTGAGCCTTCAGGCTGTCGTAATAGCCTTTCACGTTATACAGCACGCAGGGCGCGTCCATCAGCCCGAGCTGGCAGCGCGAAGCGATCTCGCTGATCTATTCGAGAGTTCCGGATCCTCCGGGAAGCGCTATGAACACGTCTCCCAGCTTCATCATTATGCCCTTGCGCTCGGCCATGGTGTCGACGACGATGAGCTCGTCAAGCCCCGGGTGCTCGAGGTGCTTCTCTACCATGAACTTCGGGATCACCCCCGTCGCCTTTCCTCCGGCTTCGAGGACCGCGTCCGCGACGGCTCCCATCATTCCGACCTTGCCCGCTCCGTAAACGAGCCGGTGGCCGTTCTCCGCGATCCAGCGGCCCAGCTCGGCCGCCGCTTCGGTATATGCCTTGTCGTTCCCGCCGCTCGCGCCGCAGTAAACGGTTATATTCATGGGTCTTCTCCTTCCGGTGTGTATGCTCAGATCGTTTTACGGAGTTCCAGATAGTTTATGTTCTTCCCTGCCGCGATAAATTTATCCTCGTATTCTGTGGTCTGATACCCCTCCGCAGACGGCGAGGAGTGAAGGTCGCGGGTCACTGCCGCGATCGTGAGGCCCGCCGCTTCCATGCAGTTCTCCGCCTGTTCCAGCGTGAAATCAAATAGTTCGTCGTTATCGGTCTTTATCTTTATGAATCCGCCCGGCGCGAGGCTCTCGGCGTAGCTCGCGAGACGCTCGGCGTGCGTCAGCCTGCGCTTGGAATTCCGCGCCTTCGGCCATGGATCCGAGAAGTTCAGGAACACTCCGTCGAGCTCGCCCGGCGCGAAAGCCGCGCGTGTCCCGTTCAGGTATTCCGGGATGAACAGGAGGTTTTCCGGCCCGAGTTCATCCGCCTTCTCAAGCGCCCTGTACACAATGCTCGCGAGGCCCTCAGCGGCCACGAAAAGAGCCTCAGGGTCGCTCAAAGCCATGCG
>JAFWFF010000279.1 GCA_017515765.1 Bacillota bacterium
GAGGGAGTGGATGCGGGTGCGCATCTCCTGCGCGGCTTTGTTCGTGAAGGTCACGCAAAGAATGTGCCCCGGCATTATCCCGAGCTCGTTGACAAGATAAGCAAAGCGGTAGGTCAGGGCCTTGGTCTTGCCCGATCCCGCTCCCGCGATGACCCGGACAAAGCCTTCGGTAGTCGTCACCGCCTCGCGCTGCGCTTCGTTAAGTTCCATAAGCAGATCTTCCATGCACCCATTATATCAAAATGAACACTTGTTCGTCAAGAGCCGGGGAGCATCCGGAAGCGATTTTGGAATTGCGAAGAGGGAAGGTCTTTGATAAACTAGAACGGTATGGAAGATCAGAAGAAGAGAAACAGATTGACACTGCCGCTGCTTAAGACCGTGCTCGTGCGCACTCTCCCGATACTTACGGGATATGTGGTGCTGGGCATCGGTTTTGGCGTGCTGCTCGCGAACGCCGGATACAGCTGGATCTGGGCGTTTTTCATGAGCCTGACCATCCTCTCCGGGACCATGCAGTATCTGGGCGTCAGCCTGCTTGCTTCCGGAGCGTCGGTCATCTCGACAGCGATAATGGCCCTCGCCGTAAACGCGAGATACATATTCTACGGGATCTCGAGCATAGAAAGGTACAAGGGAGCGGGCTGGATGAAACCCTACCTCATCCATACGCTCACAGACGAAAACTTCGCGCTGATCTGCAGCACGGATCCGCCCGAGGGCGTCGACCCGCATTTCTATGCGTTCATAGTCTCGCTCTTCGATCAAAGCTACTGGATCATAGGCTCGGTGCTGGGCGCCCTGATGGGCAAATCCCTGCCCTTCGACAGCACGGGCATCGAATTCGTGATGACCACTCTCTTCGCCACGGTCGTAGTGGACCAGTGGAAGGAAGAGAAGAACCATATACCGGTGCTCTGCGGGCTCGGACTCGCCGCGGCGAGCCTTGTGATCTTCGGGCCTGAGAAGTTTTTGATACCGGCCCTCATAGGCATAACCCTGGCGCTTTCTCTGGGGAGGAGGTGGATCGATGGCAGGTGATATGCATTCCGCGATACTCGTCGCGGTGATGGCGGTCTGCCTGTTCTTCCTGAGAGGCCTGCCTTTCCTGGTCTTCAGGGGCAAAGAGACCCCGGCCTTCATCTCTTATTTGGGAAAATATCTGCCCTACGCGATCATGGGCATGCTTCTGGTCTACGGGCTTAAGGATACGCAGGTGCTTTCCGCGCCGCACGGCATCCCCGAGCTCATCGCGCTCGCGGTAACCATGGGGCTCCAGGCGACGGTCAAAAAGAGCCTTCTCTCCATAGTCGTCGGGACAGCGCTTTACATGTTCCTGGTGCAGGTCGTATTCTAAGGTCTAGCCATGTATATTCCGCAAAACGTCAAAACAGTTCTGGAACTGCTCGAAAAAGCGGGTTTTGAAGCGTATCTGGCCGGAGGCCCGGTCCGCGATCTTGTGATGGGCGGACTGCCGACGGACTGGGATATCGCGGCGTCTTCCATCCCGGTCGAGACTTCGGCTCTGTTCAGGCTGAACGGCTTCCCGGTGATCGAGACGGGTCTGAAGCATGGTACTGTCACCGTGCTCTCCGACTCGGACGCCGTTGAGATCACGACTTTCAGGGCGGAGGGACCCTACAGCGACGGACGCCATCCCGACAGCGTTGAATTCATCAAAGACATAGTCGCCGACCTCTCGAGGCGCGACTTCACCGTGAACGCGATGGCCTACAGCCCTGCGGCAGGACTGCTGGATCCCTTCGGCGGAATAGTAGACATAGCCGACGGCGTGATCCGCTGCGTCGGGGATCCCGAGGAGCGCTTCCGAGAGGACGGCCTCAGGATAATGAGGGCGCTGAGGTTCGCGTCGCAGCTCGGTTTCGATATAGAAGAGAAGACTTCGGACGCAATCCGTTCGGAGAAGAGCCTGCTGGCAGCTGTCAGCCCGGAGCGCGTGCAGGCTGAGCTTAAGAAGCTCGTGGCGGGCAGGAACGCGGAACAGGTGCTCCTGGACTATCCGGATGTCCTGGGTATCGTTATCCCCGAGATCCTGCCGCTCGTCGGCTTTGATCAAAAGAACCCTCACCACATCTACGACGTCTACACCCATTCGGTCAAAGCGGCGTCAAATGTGCCCGCAAGGCCGGACGTGAGACTCGCCGCGCTGTTCCACGATATCGGCAAGCCGCCTTGCTTCGCCCTCGACGAGCAGGGAATCGGGCATTTCTACGGTCATCCCGAGGTAGGCGCGGAGACCGCGCGCGGTCTGCTCAGGAGGCTGAAGTTCGACAACAGGACTGCGGAGAAGGTCTCGAAGCTCGTCGCGCTGCACGGCTACAGGCCCGAAGCGTCGGAGAAGAGCGTGCGCAGGGCTTTGATCAAAGTCGGGGAGGAAGACTTCGCGGACTGGCTTGCGGTGAGAAGGGGAGATATCCTCGCTCTCGCGCCGGAATACCAAAGCGAGCTGGACGGTCTTGACGAGGTCGAGCGCCTCGCGATAGACATTCTGGCGGAGGGCGAGTGCCTGCGGATCAGCGATCTGGCGATAGACGGGAAAGACGTAATGGAACTCGGCGTGCCGGAGGGACCGGAGGTCGGGCGGATACTGGATTCATGCCTGGAAGCCGTTTTGGAAGGCGGGCTGAAGAACGTGAGAGAAGAACTGCTGGATCACGCAGCGGGGCTTCGCGGGGGAGACGCTGAGAGGGATGACTGAGAGCGGATGCGGTAAAAACA
>JAFWFF010000280.1 GCA_017515765.1 Bacillota bacterium
GTCTCGAGCCTCCCGTTGTACAGCTTGCGCCTGCGGTCAGCCTTGCGGCCGAACACCCTCTGCTCGAAGTCCTTGTCCGTGGTGATCACGAACAATGACCACGCCGGGTTCTTCCTGAAGAAGTCCTTCATCTCGCCTCTGATATGCGCGAGCTGGGCTTCGTCGCCTATCCGTTCGCCGTACGGCGGGTTCGTTATCATTATCCCGGATGCGGGAAGGTCAGAGAGCGTCTCCCGTATGTCTGCGCGCCTTATGCTTATCGCGTCGTCGACGCCGGCTTCCACCGCGTTCTCTCGCACGGCTTCTTCCGCCCTCCAATCGATGTCCGCAGCTATGATATTGAGGCGCGCGCTCTGGTCGATCGCCTCGAAAGCCGCCTTCCGCTCGCGCTTCCATATCTCAGAAGGGATCATGTCCCAGCTTTCGCAGGCGAATCCGCGCGAAAGCCCGGGCGCGATGTTCTTCCCGATCATGGCCGCCTCTATGGCGATGGTGCCTGATCCGCAGCAGGGGTCGACCAGAAGCCTGTCCGGCTTCCAGAACGATAACTCGATCATAGCCGCGGCGACCGTCTCCCGGATCGGCGCTTCTACCGTCCTGACCCTGTAGCCTCTCTTGTGAAGGCCTTCGCCGCTCGTGTCCACAGTGACCGTCGCGCGGTCTTTGAGCAAAGTGACCTTGACATCGAACTCAGTCCCGGTCTCGGGGAGCCTGGCCAGCCCGTACGCCTCGCAGAGGCGGTCGGAGATGGCCTTTTTGACGATCCTCTGGCAGGCCGGAACGCTGCGCAGCACGGATCTCACCGAAGAGCCGCTCACCGTGACACGCCCGTCGCGGGGGACAAGATCCTCCCACGGCATGCCCTTAACTTCGCTGAACAGTTCCTCAAAAGTCCGCGCTTCAAACTCCCCCATCCTGAGAAGCACCCGGTCGGCGCTCCTGAGATGGAGGTTCGCTCTCACTATATCGGCCTCGTCTCCCCTGAAGGTGACTTTGCCGTCCTCTGTCTTTATCACTTCGCAGCCCAGGGCCTCGACCTGGCGGCGCACCACCGCCTCGATCCCGAAGGCTGCCGTTGCAATGAGCACGTGATCCACTTCGGCCAACCTCTTGTTATCGGACTATTTCCCGAGGAGGTCTCTCACCTTTGCGAGCAAAGCCTCCACTTCCTCTTCCTGTGTGCCCCAGGCGGTGACCAGCCTGATCGGGATCATACCGTCCTTCTCCGGAGCCCACTCATAGAAGAAGAATTCTTTCTCAAGCTCCTTCACCACCGCGGTAGGCAGGATCGGGAATATCTGGTTGGTCTGGGACCTTCCGTAGAATTCCACTCCCATCTCCGTGAGACCGGTCAGGAGCCTCTTCGCCATGGCGTTGGAATGCCTCGCGATATTAAAGTACGCGGAGTCCTCGCCGCCCTCCAGCAAAGCTTCGAACTGCACTCCGATCAGGCGGCCCTTGGCTAGCAGGCCGTTCTGCCTTTTGATCATCCAGCGGAAATGGTCGTCGATCTCTTTGTTCACTATGACCAAAGCCTCTCCGAGGAGCGCTCCGTTCTTGGTGCCGCCGAGGTAGAACGCGTCGGCCATGGAGGCGATCTCCTTCAGGCTGAGGTCGTTGTCGTCGCAGGTAAGCGCGCAGGCCATCCTGGCCCCGTCGACGTAGAGATACATGTCTCTCTCGCGGCATTTCTCATAGAGCGCGGTGAATTCAGCCCTGGAGTAGATCGAGCCGTTCTCCGTCGGCTGCGAGATATATACGAGCTTCGGGAGCGGTGTGTGTTCGTCCTCGAATTCCTCCCACGCCTTGTCGATGAGTTCGGGGGTGAGCTTTCCGTTCTCCCCTTCCATCGCGACTATGCGGTGGCCGGTCGCTTCTACGCCGCCCGTCTCATGGAAATACGCGTGTCCGGTGCGCGCGGCGACCACCGATTCGTAGGGTCTGAGCGCCGCAGCCATCGTGGTTA
>JAFWFF010000281.1 GCA_017515765.1 Bacillota bacterium
CAGGGCTGTTGAAAACCTTGTGTAGCCCTATCGAGATCTCGACCGCGCCAAGGTTGGAGGCGAGATGCCCGCCAGTCACTGAAACGGAATCGATCAGGAACTCCCTGATCTGCACAGCGAGAAGAGAGAGGTCCCTTTCGCTCATATTTTTCAGATCGCCCGGAAAATCGTAATCTTTTAAATCTTTGATCATCATTTGGTCCTGTCAGCCAGCTTAAGCGCCAGCGTTCTGAAAAAGTCCGCGTTGTCGTAATACGGCCCTATCGCCCTCACGGCGTCGGAAGTCAGCTCCTTAAGCCTCTTCTTCGCCGCCTCGATGCCGTTCACGGATACGTATGTGTTCTTGTTTCCCTTCTCATCCTGACCGACGTTCTTGCCAAGCTCCTCAGGGGTCCCCGTCACGTCCAGGATATCATCCGCTATCTGGAACGCGAGTCCGAGGTTCTCGGCATAGACACTCATATCCCTGACCATGAGGTCGTCGGCTCCGCCAAGATGCAGTCCTGCTCTTACGGCGCCGATGATCAGCGCGGCGGTCTTGTTGAGATGTATGTATTCAAGCATGGCGTTGGAACATTCCATGTTCTCGTTCTCCACGTCAGCCACTTGGCCCGCGACCATGCCGCGCACTCCGGAGGCTTTGGCTAGCTCGTACATCGCACTTATCCGCCTCTTCATCTGCGACTCGTCGTCAAAGTGAAGAAGCACGTCGGCCGCCATGGCTTCAAAAGCTGTGTGCAGGAGCGCGTCTCCCGCGAGGACGGCCATTCCTTCCCCGAAGACCTTATGGCTCGTAGGCCTGCCCCTTCTGAAGTCATCGTCATCCATGGCCGGCAGGTCGTCGTGGATCAAAGAATAGGTATGGATGTATTCGACAGCGCACGCGTACGCGAGGGCGTCTTTGGCGTCTCCCCCGGCAAATTCGCATGAGGCCATTAGAAGAACAGGCCTCAGCCGCTTTCCGCCCGCGGTCAGGGAATACTTCATCGCCCGGTAAATCGTATCGCTCTTCTGGTCGATCTCAGGTATGAAGTCGAGAAGATGCTTTTCGACCAGCTCTCTGTACTCGTCGTAATTCTCTCTCATTCCCTGTCCTCCCCGGAACGGTCAAAATCCACCTTAAGCTTTGCGCTCTCAAGTATAGCCTCGCAGCGCTCGTAGCACTTCATTCCGTTCTCGTAGCATTCCAAAGCCTCCTCGAGGGTCAGATCCTTTTTCTGCATCCTCTCGGAATAGCCTCTGAGCTCTTCAAGAGCGGATTCGAAGCTTTGCTTTTCAGTCTTGCTTTCCGTCATAGTCCATCACCTTCCCGACTTCGGTCTTGTCGACGGTGCCTTCGGCATAGCCGTCGGAAAAAGTCATACGGTATCTTTCGCCTTTTTTGATAAGCGAGGCAGAGCCCACCGGCTTCCCGTCCTCTCCGGAAACAAAGGCGAAACCTTTTGCCAGGAGCCTGCGGGGGTCGTTCTCGCGTAGCGTTATCGCGTATCTCTCGGCGTCGCGCGAGCAGCTTTCGATCTTTTGCTTCATGAGACGCGTCATTCCCTCTGAAAGACCCGAGAGGGCCAGACTTGCCCTTAGGAGCCTGTTGTTCAGAGCTCCCGCCATATCCATTATAAGGCCTGACATCTCGTTCCGGATGTCTTTGACGCTCCTAACGGCCATGTTCGCCGCCGCTGTAGGGGTCGCTGCGCGCTCGTCTGCGACAAAATCCGCTATCGTAAAGTCTATCTCATGTCCTACGGCAGAGATCACGGGGATCTCCGACCTGTATATCGCTCTGGCAAGGACTTCCGAATTGAATTCGGCAAGTTCCTCAGGCGATCCTCCCCCGCGTCCGACGATGAGGAGGTCGATATCGCCTGCTCTTTCCCTGTTGATCCTGTCCACGGTATCCGCGATGACTGTTCCTGCGCCCTGGCCCTGCACAGGCACCGGGAAGACGATGACGTCTGTCAGGGGAGTCCTTTCCGTCAGGATCGAGATTATGTCCCTGACAGCTGCTCCGGTCGGCGAAGTCACTACTCCGATGCGCCGCGGAAATGCAGGGAGCGGTTTCTTATGCGCGGGATCAAAGAGGCCTTCCTTGTCGAGCTTCTTCTTCATTCGCTCGAAAGCAGCTGCAAGTTCCCCTTCTCCCGCCAGAGACACCGTCCTGACCTTCAGCGAATATGTTCCGCCTTCCTTATAGACCCCGACGTTCCCGGTGAGTATAAGGTCGTCGCCTTCCGAGATCACGAGGCTTACCGTCTCAGCCACGCTCCTGTAGATGATGCATGAGAGCTTCGAGGTCCCGTCGGTAACCGTCAGGTAGACGTGGCCGCTCGAATTGTATTTCACATACGTGACTTCGCCCCTTACAACTACCTGCCTGAGGATCGGGTCCGTGCGCATTATCTGGTCGAGGTATTCATTGAGTTGTGATACGGTAAGTGGTCTAAGCGCCATATCTTTTCAGTCCCAGGAGCGCGGTCCCGACCGCGTTGTCCGAAGAAAGCGCGGGATCCGCGAAAACTATGCGTATATTCTTGTCTGTCCGGTGCCCGGCGATCCACTCCCTTATGAAACCGCTGGAAGAGACGCCGCCTGCAAGAAGGACCTTATCCGTATCCGCGATCCGGCAGGTATCGGCGATCAAAGCCGACATCGACTCCGCGATCCTTACAAACAGAAGCCTTATGAGCGCGTCCCTCTCCTCCGTCCCCGAAATGCCCGGAAGAGCGCGTGCAAAAGCCGTATCTATTCCGGAAAGGTTGATCCTGCCGTCAGAAACTTTGATCTTGGGGAGAAGCGTCTTCGGCGCGCAGGACGAACCGGAAAGCGCGATGCCGTCAAGCTCACTCCCGGCGGGGAACTCCATGCCGAGGGCGACTCCCGCCCTGTCAAGCACCTGTCCGTAGGCGATATCCATCGACCCGCCGATCAGATCTATATGCGGAGAAGCGCAGCGGGATCCGTCTTTGCTGTCTACGCGCGTGCAGAGGAGTGCCTCCGTAGTCCCTCCCGAAAAGTGGAAAGCGGCGAACCGGTCCCAGTTCGACGCCTCGTTCCCGTAAGATGCCGCCTCCACATGCATCTCCTGATGCGAGAACATATAGCAAGGGACACCCAGGGATGCCGCGATGCTTCTTGCGGTCCCGGCTCCGGCATTGAAAACCGGCATGTATGAGCCCTCCACCGGCCTCGGGCGTTCTGAAGCGGCGACGCAGCATACATCACGTCTCCCGGACGCCTCGAATGCTCTTTCAATGAGTTCCGGAAGAGCGTTTACATGCTGAAACAGGGCCTCCTGCTGTCTAAGACCCCTGTTTCCCTTCCCGACGGCGAGAAACCTCCGCTCGTCGGATAATATGTTTCCCCCGCCGTCTACCAGGGCGACGGAAGTCTTGTAGTTGCTGGTATCGATGCCGAGGACCAGGCTCATCCTTTTTTCTTCTCCCTGGCGATGCTCCCGAGTATCCCGTTGATATACGAAGGGGAATTGGCGTCGCAGTAGATCTTGGCAAGTTCGACCGCTTCGTTGATGGACGCGCCGCTCGGCACGTCGTCCATGAACGCTATCTCGCAGACCGCGACCCTGAGTATCGCAAGATCGACCTGCGGCATGCGCCCTATCGTCCACTGGCGGCAGTGCGCGGATATCAGGCTGTCGATCTCATCCTTCTTGCTGCAAAGGAGCGAATAGCATCTCTCCATGTATTCGCGCTGCGTCCCTGCGTCGATATCCTTGAAATAGTGATACTCGTTATCGGGATCAAAGTCGCCGTTCACCCCCATCTGGAAGGCGGTTATCATCATCTTTTCTCTTGCTTCAGGCCGTTTCATCGTTCTCCTCTTTGCTCACGCCGCGCACGTGAATGTTTATCTCTTCGACTGTCTCGCCCGTTATCGAAGCGAACGCCCGGCGAATATTCTGCTGAAGATCCCAGGCAAGCTGCGGTATTTTCACTCCGTAACGGACGATAACGTATACATCTATAACTGTCTTGTCGGATTTCTTCTCGATCCTTACACCTTTTGCCGCCCCGACGTCCCCGTCGATCAAAGGGATCTGGTACGCGGTCCCGACTACCTCCTCAAGGTCGACCACCCCGTCCATCGAAAGGACTGAGTCGGCGACGCAGGAAGCGAGCAGGTCGTCGGATATCGCTATGGAACCGAGTATGGTGTTTTCAGAGTTATTCTGCGGCAAATCCGTTATCCTCCGCTTTGTCCTCCTGCTCTTCGTCATCCGGCAGGATCTCGATCTTCACCGTCTCTATGCGGCGCTCCTTGACGGACAGTATGGTAAAAATCAGATTGTTGTAGCGGATCTCCTTATTGGTGTCGTCTTCTCCGGGGATCTCTCCGAGGATATCGAAGATCAGCCCTCCGATCGTTTCGCTGTTCTCGGACTCGAGCTCGATGCCGAGTTCTTCGGACAGGTCGTCGAGATAGGCCTTTCCGCTCACTATATACGTGTTTTCGCCGCTTTCGGTGATCATGTCCTCTTCTTCTTCATCGAATTCGTCATCGATATCACCCATGACTTCTTCGATGATGTCCTCCATGGTCACTATACCGGAGAATCCGCCGTACTCGTCGATGAGGACCGCGATATGCTGCTTTTCCTTCTGAAGTTCGAAGAAGAGCGAGTCGATATTTTTGGTCTCGGGTACGAAATACGGTTTTCTGAGGATGCTCCGGATATCGACGTTGCCGAAGCCCTCTTCGCGGGCTTTGATCAGATAGTCCTTTATGTGGAGGATGCCTATAATGTTGTCGGAATCATCTTCGCAGACCGGGATCCTGGAGTATCTGAGCTCCATAAGCTCGTCCATATACTCCTCGGGAGGATCGTTGATGTCGATCATGAACACGTCCGTCCTCGGAGTCATGATCTCGTAGGCAAGCTCGTCGTCAAACTCGAAGATGCTGTTGATCATCTTCTTGCCTTCTTCTTTGATCTCGCCGCTCTGCTGGCCCGCCTCCAGGATCGACATGACTTCGTCTTCGGAGTATCTGGATATGTCGATATTCGTCTCCTGGCGGAACAGTTTGAGAAGAAGGTCCGCGATGAACACGAATACCACGGTCACCGGGGTCAGTATCAGCACCATCGCCTTCTGCAGGCCTGAAAAACCAAGCGCTATCGAGTCGGCATGCTGGAGTGCCAGCTTTCTGAAGAAGAATTCTCCCAGAACAGTCACCAGCGCGAATCCGATCAAAAGCCCCGGCAGGAATCCTACCGGAAGAAGCGATCCCGCCGCTCCCGCGCCTATCATGCCGACAGCTCCGATGATGCGGTTGGTGAAGGTCAGCTTAAGCGGCTTTTTGAGCAGTGCCATCACGCGTCCTGCTCTCTCGTCCTCCTCGTCTTCAGCCAGTTCGGACAAAAGGCTCGCGTTCACGTTCTGATAAGCCGTGTCGGCCATGGCCGCGAGACCGTTCAGAACGATGAACAAAGCCATTATTATCAGTGTCAGGTACAAAGGTATGGTGTCCGGGTCAGATTGCATTTTCTTCTCCTTTAGCTGTTCTCTTTCTCATCATGTCTCCCGCCTCGACAGGACCGGGAGTCTTTATAAGTATCATCTGCTGCGGATGCGGGCAGGAATCTATGTTTTCGCCGGTCTCTGCGTCTTTCATCTCATCGAGGACGAATCTCATATCGCCGGTACGCGCGCCGAACAATTCTATCGTTTCACCCACGTTCATCTTGTTCCGCTGCTCAACCAGGGCGAGACCTGAAGCCGGATCGTAGCTCCGTACCAGTCCCGTGAACATATAGTCACGCACATAACCGGAACTGTCGAGCTTCTGCCCGTCAGCCCCGGGATTCCCAAAGAAGAAACCGGTTGTGAACTCGCGGTGGCTGGCTTTGCAAAGCTCCTCCATCCACTCACCTCTAGGCGACCAGTTAGCCGGATCCGCGATATACGCGTCGAGAGCCGCCCTGTAAGCGCGAATGACCGTCGCGACATAGAACACCGTTTTCATGCGGCCTTCGATCTTGAAGGAAGTGACTCCGCACTCCGCGAGATCCTTTATATGGTCTATCATGCAGAGATCCCGCGAATTCATTATATATGTACCGCGGCCGTCTTCCTCTACCGGATAGAACTCGCCCGGCCTCTGTTCCTCCTGAAGGCTGTAATTCCAGCGGCAAGGCTGGGCGCATTCGCCTTTGTTAGAGTAACGCCCGGTCATGAAGCTGCTGAGCAGGCACCTTCCGGAATAAGCGATGCACATCGCGCCGTGGCAGAATGCTTCGAGTTCCGTCTCCGGAGGAAGCGCGCTGCGGATCTCCTTTATCTCAGCAAGAGAGACTTCTCTCGCAAGTACTATGCGCTTTACGCCCTGTCTTACCCAGAAGTTTGCGGCAAGGCTGTTTGTCGCGTTAGCCTGGGTGGAAAGATGTATCTCCGCGTCCGGGATCTCTTCCTTAAGGAGGCAGAGCACCCCTGGATCCGAGACCAGAAAGGCGTCGACCGGATACTTCCTGATCTCCGTGAGATACTCTCTCAGCCCCTTCAGATCGTATTCGTGCGCGTAGATATTCAGCGTCATGTAACAGCGTCTTCCGCGCTCATGGGCATAGTCAAGACCCTGTTTAAGGTCGTTCCCGCCCAGCCCGCCGGCGCCGGATCTTAAACTGAACGCCCGGCCGCCGAAGTATACTGCGTCAGCTCCGAAATCGACCGCGGCTTTCAGTTTTTCAAGATCTCCCGCAGGCGCGAGAAGTTCAAGACGGTCCATATATCAGTCGACCCCCACGGCCTCGTAATACGCGTCTTTGTCGGCAAGGAACTGGTCGTAGTCGCTCGAAAACGCCATGGAACCGTCCAGCTCAGCGCTTACGACAAAGAACAGATAGTCCGTATCCGCCGGATAGAGCGCGGCTTTGATGGATTCGATGCCCGGGCAGCAGATCGGCCCCGGCGGAAGCCCCGCGTAGATATAAGTGTTGTACGGATCGTCTATGCTCGTGTCTTCGTAAGTCAGGAACTCTTTCTGCTCACCCAGGATGAACTGGACCGTGGAGCACATCTCCAGATTCATGCCCGCGTTCAGGCGGTTGTATATGACGCTGGATACGAGAGCGCGCTCTTCGGGAAGAACAGTCTCCCTCTCTATTATCGAAGCGATCGTAAGGATCTCGCGGTCGGTGTATCCGAGTTCCTTTGCCCTGGCCCTCATCTCAGGAGTGTAGAGGTCCCCGAAGCGGCTGAGCATCATATTGATTATCGCATACTCATCCACGTCTTCCGTGAAGCTGTAGGTATCCGGGAATAGGAATCCCGCGAGCCTCTCGTCTCCTTCCGGAAGGTCGGAGGGCAGGAAATCGTAATCAAATGTGCTCGATGAAGCGAGCGCCATGAATTTGTCATAGTCCGCTCTGCCGTTCTGATGGAGCCTGAGCGCGATCTGCCTCACCGTGAGTCCCTCCGGGATGGTGAAGAAATCAATGTTCACCACTCCGGTCATGATGACCTGGGCTATGGTCTCCATATCCATCGAAGGCGAGAGGCTGTATGTTCCGGCGAGATACTCGCCGTCATATCCCCTGAGTCTGGAGAAGAGGCGGAAGTCGAACGCTCTGTTGATGATCCCTTCCTTTTCCAGCGCCTCAGCGATGTCAATGGTAGAGCTTCCCTCGACTATCTCGATGGTCCTCAGGGCGGTGTCGTTAGCGTCTTTGGTCTTGTTGATGCCCTTGACATAGGAGTATCCGATAAAGCCCAGCGCGCCGATGAGCAAAAGGATGAGTATTACTCTTATGGCTGTTTTCATAAAGTGTTACCTCGTTATACAGCTTGAATACATAGAGAGGAACGCAAATGAAGCGTTCCTCCGGTCAATTCGATATTGAAGCCTCTTGCCTACTCCTTGGCCCTGCCGAGATACTCGCCGCTTCTGGTGTCGATCTGGATCTTCTCTCCTTCGTTGATGAAGATCGGGACCTGGACTACCGCGCCTGTCTCCACCGTGGCGGACTTCGTTACGTTCGTGGCTGTGTCGCCCTTAACGCCGGGTTCCGTCTCGACAACGGTAAGGTTAACAAAGTTCGGTGCCTCGACCTGGAACGCTTTCTCCTTGAAGAACTTGATCGTGGCTTCGTCGTTCTCCTTGAGATATTTGATGGCGTCTTCTACCTGGTCGTAAGAGAGCGGGATCTGTTCGTAATTCTCCGGATCCATGAAATAGTAGAACTCTCCGTCATTGTAAAGGTACTGCATGACCTTGGTCTCGATGCGGGCGTTCTCAAATTTCTCACTCGGGTTGAACGCTTCTTCTCTGGTGGCTCCGGTCAGGATGTTTTTGTATTTGGTCCTGACGAAAGCAGCGCCCTTGCCCGGCTTTACGTGCTGGAAATCAAGCACTACATGGGGCTCTCCGTTGATCTCGAAAGTTATACCTTTTCTAAAATCGCCAGCTGTCAACATATTTCTATCTCTCTTTCGTTATTATATAGATTGCGGATCGTCGTTTACTATCGGATTATAACAAAAAATCCCAAGTTTGCCAATACCCTGAGCGGATTTCAGGGCCTCAATATTATGCAATCATACCTTATTATGCCGCCTTTTACCGAATATGCCGGCGATACGCCTCCGAGGGGCTTGGCTCCTGCCGGTCTTTTGACTATTATCCTGCGCGGCCCGGCATCGACAGCCGCCCGGATCAGGCTGTCCCCATCCTCCGGCGACTCGAGCTGCTGAAGGATCTGGAACTTCTTTTTGATCAGGCCGGACTTCTTCCTCGCCGGGAACATCGGGTCAAGATAGATCAGGTCCGGACAGCCGGCGCCGTCCTCACGGGAAGCGATACCGCGCATCGCTTCAATACTGTCCCCGCACAAGGCTTTGATCCGGGATGCAGCTTCGCTGGTCCGCGGATCATCTGCCGCCCGCCTGAGAGAGTCCTCCAGGAGGCTGAAGATAAGCTCGTCCCTCTCGTACATGAGAACGTTGAATCCTTTTGCAGCCAGGAGGAATGAATCCTCTCCGAGCCCTGCGGTCGCGTCAAGCACTGTGACTGTGCCTCCACCGTACAGTTTCTCGTATTTCGCGGCTTTGACGATCAGTTCACCGTTCAGGCGGTCAGGCCTTATCCTGGGGATCAAAGCAGTAAGATCGCCTCGTAAGGTCATGCCGTCCCACTCAAGCGCAAGTCCTTCTTCAGTTCTGACGAGTTCAGGGCGGTCCGGCATCGTCACCGCTGAAGCCTCCTTATGCCGGAATAGGAAGGCCCGTCATCTGAAGTGTCGTCTGAAGTGTCGTCGGCGTCAGGGCTTTCGGCCTTTATCTTCCGCCATACGGTGCGTGCGAAGAATACCACGGCAACCGCCATTCCCGCGACTATCGCCTCTATCCCAACGGCAGGGACTCCGAGGCCTGCGACGAGTGCAGTGACAAAGTCAACAGCAGCGTGGATCAGTATGGCCAGCGGGAAAAGATGTCCTTTACCTTTTCGTGTTATCGCAAACCATACGAGGACTGAGAGCGAAAGATGGATCGCTACGGCAAATATCCTTTCCGCTATCGAGATGTAATATGTATACGAAGGCGTGGTAATCAGCACATTGACAGTGTTCATGAACTGTTCGAGCGATTCCCCCGACAGCTGGCTTGTCAGTTCTTCCAGACGCCCGCTGTTTATCGCCGCGGCGTATGTCAGGTTTCCGAACATCGAGACTCCGAGAAGCATCATTGCCTCAAACCCGCCGTGGCCAGCGCCGTACATAAGAGAGTTCACATCGCGAAGGCCTTTCCTGCGCTTTACCAGCCTGAGAGCCAGATATCTTCCGACCTCTTCGAACAGGCCTGCCATTACACCTCCGTAGATCGCGTAAAGAACAACGCTGTCCCTCAGAGTCTTCCCGACGTCTGAAGCGAATACGGCCGCGTTTATGCCCGATTCAAGCAGCATCACGAAAACGAAGAATACAAGGCATCCCATGAAAAACGGCATGGCGTCGGCTTTGCGCTTTGCTTTAAAATAGATGAACAGCGCAACCGGAATCACTATTCCCGAAATGCAGGCTATCCCTATAGAAATTATCGACTCTTTTGGAACAGTTCCGATCATCATTCCATTCCTCCTTGCTTTTTGTTTGATTATAACATCATAAGACCATCTTGACAAAGGCGCCTTTCGGCGATATATTTCTATAAGAAATCACAAGGGGAGCTTTTGCTGAGAGTTACCCGGAAAGGCGTTTTATAAGCGAGCGCGCCTCCCGGTGTAAGACCCTCCGAACCTGAAGCGGATAATGCCGCCGCAGGGATGTGAAGCACACAAGCATTCCCCTCCTGCATTCCAAAGGAGGTTTTTTTATGACAATGAAGCTCGATAAGAACAACAAGACGCTTAAACTCGTATTTTCCGCGCTTATGATCGCGATAGGCACAGTCCTCTCGCTGATCAAAGTCCAGGGCCTGTGGGCTTACGGCGGCGGCGTGACCATCTGTGCCATGCTCCCCCTCGTGGTCGTGGCATGGATCTACGGCACCAAATGGGGAGTATTCACTGCTTTCGTGTTCGCCCTGCTCCAGATGTTCCTCGGAATGGACAACGTGCTCTATGGTACCAATTTCCTCATGATGGCAGCCATCGCGATACTTGACTATCTCGCGGCCTACACTGTCTGCGGCCTCGCGGCTGTGACCAGAGGAAAATTCGGGAACCGCTATGCCGAGATCGCCTGCGGCACTGTGATCGCCCTGTTCCTGAGATTCGTCTGCCACTTCTTCTCAGGCTGGCTCATCTGGGACGCCCTCTGGCCGAATGAATACAGCATGATCGGTCCTGTATATTCCATCGTCTACAACGGGTCCTACATGCTTCCCGAGATCATCATCACAGCCGTCGCCGCTGTAGTGCTCGAGAGGATACTTCGCTATTCGAACGCAGCGCGCTGATTCCGCGATATCCTGAATCAAAAAGACCGGCATGCCGGTCTTTTTTCTTTTGTTCCGATGTGTATTGAAAGATACGCGGCAAAGTGTTAAACTTTTATCGAACAAATATCATAACGTTTTCAGCACCCGGTCTGTCCGGCCCGGCGCAAAGGAGAAGATCATGTACGAGAACATTAAATACGAAGTGAACGACGGTCTCGCGACCGTTACCATCAACAGGCCCGCAGCCCTCAACGCGCTCAATACAGTTGTCCTGAAAGACCTGGACGACGTTTTCACTGTTATCGAGAACGACGACGCAGTCAAGGCCGTCATCGTGACCGGCGAAGGACGTTCTTTCGTCGCCGGCGCTGACATCGCCCAGATGAAAGGCTTAACTCCCCTTGAAGCTCAGGATATGATGGCAAAGGGCCACAAGGTGATGAACAAGATAGAATCCCTTCCAAAGCCCGTAATCGCCGCTGTGAACGGTTTTGCGCTCGGCGGCGGGTGTGAGCTCGCGATGGCCTGCGACGTCCGCATAGCGTCAGAAAAAGCCCTCTTCGGGCAGCCTGAAGTCGGGCTTGGCATCATCCCCGGTTTCGGCGGAACTATCAGGCTCGCAAAGCTCGTCGGCAAAGGAATGGCTAAATACCTCATCATGGGCGCCGTAAACATCAAAGCACCCGAAGCCTACAGGATCGGCCTCGTCGAGAAGGTAGTCGCTCCCGAAGAACTGATGACCGAAGCCGAAGCCTTCGCCCGCAATGTGATGAGCAAAGCCCCCATCGCTGTCCGCCAGGCCAAGATGGCCATCGACAACGAGTTCGACATGGATGAGAGAGCGGCCAGCCGCATGGAAGTCGAAGCCATCACCACCTGCTTCTCTTCCGAGGACAGAACTGAAGGCATGGGCGCGTTCCTGGAGAAGCGCGCTGCTGAGTTTAAAAACAGATAAGCGAACTGGTATCCGGGTATCTGCCCGGAAACTGCGCAGCAACAATAAACAAAGCGAACAGAAAAAGCGGCGGGCATGATGCCCGCCGCTTTGTTGTTTGCCTTTATCCTAGAATATTCCGTTTCCGAACATCGGGGCAAATACTACCGCAACGATGGTCATCAGCTTGATCAGGATGTTGATGGAAGGACCGGAAGTATCCTTGAACGGATCGCCGACAGTGTCTCCTACCACGGC
>JAFWFF010000282.1 GCA_017515765.1 Bacillota bacterium
AGGTATCTGCCGTCTCCCCTGTTTCCGAGGAATCCGCCGTCCTTTACTATCTCTCTTCCCCTGAGGAAGACTCTCTCGACGCGCCCCTCGAGTTCCATGCCCTCGTAGCATGAGTAATCCGACGCGCCGCGTATGTAGTCCTTATCGATCTTAGTGGTCTTTTCAGGATCGATGATGACTATGTCGGCGTCCGTGCCCGGCTCCAGGCTTCCCTTCTGAGGGTACATGCCGAACATCCGGCACGGCTCTGAAGAACTGTATCTCACCAGCTGAGGCAGGCTTATGCGGTCCTTCATGAAGCCCTCGGAGAACAGCAGCATGAGTCTTTCCTGTACTCCCGGGGCTCCGTTGGGGCATTTGGTGAAATCGTCTTTGCCGTATTGCTTCTCGGCCTTTCCGGCCTTGTAATGGAACGGGCAGTGGTCCGTCGCGACCGTGTCGATGACGCCTGCTTCTCCGAGAGCCTGCCACAGTTCCTCCCTGTCCATATCCTTTCGGAGAGGCGGCGACATTATCGCCTTGAGTCCCTCTTCAGGATCTTCGTACTCCTTGTCCGTAAGGATCAGGTACTGGATGCAGGTCTCGACTCCGAGATTCGGTCTGTGCTCGTCTCTCGCCCTCTTCACTTCGTGCAGTCCCTCCGCGCTCGACAGATGCACTATGTAGAGCGGCGCGTCTCCGGCCAGCGCCGCGAGATGGATCATGCGGTTCACGGCCTCGGCTTCGACTCTCGGAGGTCTGCTGAGCGGATGATACTTTGCCTCTGTCTTTCCGGCTTCGACGAACTCTTTCCTCAGCTGAGTCAGGACTCCGTGGTTCTCGCAGTGTACCGTGATGACCACTCCGGCTTCCTTTGCGGCGCGGAGGACATTGAATATCTCGTCATCCTGCAGTCCGTAGTCGTAAGTCATATAGATCTTGACGCTGCTTATGCCCTCTTTTTCCTTGAGTTCCGCAAGTTCTTTCAGACGGTCCTCCGTGACCGGATGCTGCATGACTCCGTGGAACCCGTAGTCGATAACAGCATTATCGTCTGCCAACTTATGGTACTCTTTCACCTGATGCCAGAGGCTGCAGTCCTTTGGTCCGAACGCCATGTGGTCTACTATCGTGGTGGTGCCTCCGCAGGCCGCCGCCACCGTGCCGGTGTAAAAGTCGTCTATGGCGCGCGCGAAACCCACGTCAAGGTCCATGTGCGTGTGCACGTCGACGGCGCCCGGCAGCACATAGCAGCCCGAAGCGTCGATGACCTCGGCGTCTCCGGCGTCAAGATCCTTTCCTACCGCGGCTATCTTCTCGTCTTCGATAAGTATGTCGCCTTCGAAGACATCTGAATCAGTCGCGATCATTCCGTTTCTGATAAGCTTTCTCATGGTCATTTCTTCTTGTCGTAGTATGTATCTTTGATCGGAAGGCTCGTCCTGAGCACCCCGTCCCTGGCGTAATACGCTCCGGCTATCGCAGGCGCCGCCGGTATGGAAGTGATCTCTCCCACTCCCTTCGCGCCGTATGATGCCTCCAGCAGTTCATCCTTCTCCACGTGGATCGCGTGGATGTCAGGGATGTCCGTGGCGCGGAACAGTCCGAGCGTTCCGTATTTCGCCGTCGGCACGCAGTCTTTCAGAGGCCATGTTTCCGTAAGGGCGTATCCCATGCTCATCAGCACACCGCCCTCTATCTGGCCGGACATCGACAGCGGATTCACCACCTTGCCGGCATCGAAGGCCGCGTAGATGTCGGTGACCTTTCCATCAGCATCGATCACGGCGACATTCGTCGCGAAGCCGTACGCTATATGGCTCTTCGGGTGAGGCTTGTCGGATCCCAGCTTATCGGTCGGCTCAAAGTACTCGTACTCGAACTTCCTGCCGTTCAGCTTATCGAGAGTCTCTTCGGTGATCCCCTCTTCATCCATGGCTTTTCTGAGCATGAGCGCCGCGCCGCGCACGGCTTCGCCCGTGACCAGCGTCTGCCTGGACCCGGAAGTCGTGCCCGAATTAGGCGCGTTTTCAGTGTTACTGCTGCCCATCCATATCTTTGTTATAGGAAGGTCTGTTGCCTGAGCCACGTCCTGGATGAATACCGTCTGGCATCCCTGTCCTATGTCCGAAGCGGCGGTGAATATCCACACCAGCCCGTCCTCTACTGTCAGTTTCGCTCTCCCCTTGTCCGGAAGGCCGACTCCAACGCCCGCGTTCTTCATGGCACAGGCTATGCCGACCCTGTCCTCAGGCGCGTCGTCAAAGTAAGGTTTGACGGCGACCAGGGTCTCCTTCAGGGCCGTCGAAACGTCTGCTATCTGTCCGTTCGGAAGCTCAAGACCCGGCTCTATGGCGTTGCGGTACCTGATCTCCCATGGGCTGATGCCCACCTTCTTAGCCAGCACGTTCAGGAGAGACTCCAGCGCGAACTGGCTCTGGCATACTCCGAAGCCCCTGAAAGCGCCTGCCGGCGGGTTGTTCGTATAATATCCGAATCCCCGGATATCCGTATTATGGTAGTTGTAAGGTCCGACGCTGTGCGTGCATGCTCTCTCGAGAACAGGCCCGCACAGGCTCGCGTAAGCTCCTGTATCGAAGTTGATCTCGCAGTCCAGCCCCTGAAGTATCCCGTTCTCGTCGCAGCCTATCGTGAAGGTCCCCTCCATCGCGTGGCGTTTAGGATGCACTTTCAGCGACTCGGCGCGGCTGAACTTCATCTTGACCGGTCTGCCGTACTTCAGCGCGGCCAGAGCGGTAAGATGCTGGGTAGTCACGTCCTCCTTGCCGCCGAAACCTCCTCCTATGAGCTGGTTCTCCACCACTATGCGCTCCTGGGCGTCCTCCCAGCCGAGCATGATGGCTACCTCGTGCCTGGTATCGTAGGCTCCCTGGTCGGTCGAAAGTATCTTGACTCCGTCCTTATAAGGGAATGACACCGCGCACTCCGGCTCAAGGAAGGCATGCTCCGTGAACGGCGTGCTGAATGAAGATGTGGCCGTGAACGCCGATCCCGCGAGGGCTTTGGCGGCGTCCCCTCTTACCACGTGTCTCTGCTGGCACAGATTTCCCGAGGAGTGGACCTTCGGAGCTCCTTCGGCCTTTGCCTCGGCGATGCTCCTTACAGGCTCAAGAGGTTCATATTCTATCTTTACAGCCTTCTTCGCCTGCTCGAGTATGTACGGGGATTCCGCGACCACGAG
>JAFWFF010000283.1 GCA_017515765.1 Bacillota bacterium
ATCACCCACGACCTGGGCATAGTGGCGGACATGGCCGACCACATCGTCATAATGTACGCCGGCCGCATCATAGAGAGCGGGACTTACAGGGATATCTTCTACGATCCGAAGCACCCCTACACGTGGGGCCTTCTGGGAAGCGTACCCAGGGTCGATACGGAGAACAAGTCCGACCTCATGAGCATCAAAGGCACCCCGCCGGATCTTCACGGCGAGATCAAAGGCTGCCCGTTCCGCGCGCGCTGCAAATACGAGATGAAGATCTGCTCCGAGGAAGCGCCGCAGATCTTCAATGTAGGGGGCGATCACTGCGTAGCCTGCTGGCTTGAGCACGAATACGCGCCGGCAGTTGATAACCCGATAACCGGAAGGAAGACCAGGACCGATGAGTGAGATGATGCTGGAGGTCAGGAACCTCAAGAAATACTTTAACCTGGGCGGCGGACGGATCCTCAAGGCTGTGGACGACGTCAGCTTTTACATTCCCAAGGGCGAGACGCTCGGCCTGGTAGGCGAGTCGGGCTGCGGAAAATCCACCACCGGAAAGACCGTCATGAAGCTGCAGGACCCGACGGAAGGCCAGATCATTTTTGACGGCAAAGACATTACGAAGCAGACCAGAAGCGAGTATATCGCCTTTACAAAGAGAGCCCAGATGATCTTCCAGGATCCCTATACCTCCCTGGACTCCAGGATGACCGCCGGCCAGATAATCTCCGAAGGCATGGAGATTCACGGGATGTACAGCGGCGCGGAGCGCCGGGAGAAGGTTCTGGAGCTTCTGGAGACCGTCGGACTCAACAAGGAGCATTCCAACAGATTTGCTCACGAGTTCTCCGGAGGCCAGAGGCAGCGTATCGGCGTGGCAAGAGCCCTTGCGATAGACCCTGAGTTCATCGTCTGCGACGAGCCGATCTCCGCGCTGGACGTTTCGATCCAGGCGCAGATCATAAACCTCCTGCTCAAGCTCCAGAGGGAGAGGGATCTGACATATCTGTTCATAGCGCACGACCTGTCCGTGGTAAAACACATCTCCGACAGGGTCGCGGTAATGTATCTTGGCGCCATCATGGAGCTTGCCGACAGCACAGAGCTCTATGCGAAGCCGCTCCACCCGTATACCCAGGCGCTCCTTTCGGCGATCCCGATCCCGGATCCGGACGTCACGAGGAGCAAACAGAGGATCATGCTGGAGGGAGACGTGCCCAGCCCCATCAATATCAAGCCCGGCTGCAAATTCGCAGGCAGATGCTCCAGGGCCTGCCCGCTCTGCAGTGAAGAGGCGCCGAGCCTGAAAGAAGTGGCTCCGGGGCATTTCGTCGCCTGCCACAACATATAAGCAGACGGAGGATCAAATGAAGGACTTTAAGGATCTTTTCACTTCCGAAGGTCTGTTGGAGAAAATGGCCGGAGTATGGGTCAACAAAGAGGGGATATTCAATTATTCCCCCGATGACGGCCCGGAGATGCTCCGGCATTTTGCCGACCTGACCTCGAGGCTCGGTCTTGAGATCGCGGGGCTTAAACTGCCTCTCATCGGAAGCCGCAGGGAAAACGCGATCACGCTTAAGATCGACGCTTCAGCGTCCGGAGGGCCGCGCGCCGAGATCTCGGGCGGGGGCCTCCTGATAAGCGCACCGGACCTCGCAGGGCTCGACAGGATGATCAAAGCTTTCGTGCTGGACCAGGATGAGGCCGGGAGCAGCGCCGGTGAATACGACACGCACGCCAATGTCGCGCCGAGGCTCGACCTGAACGAGGACTTCAGAGTGCTATGGAGCGACGACTGGGCTCTCGACCCGGAGGCCGCGCTCGAATTCTTCGCCAGGACCGCGATGGACAGCTTCACCGCCTGCTTCCCCTATACGGCGGACGCGGAAGAAGAAGGCCGCAGGTATCTTAAGATCGACGCCGGGGACGGGAGCGGAGCCTGCGCCGGTGACTGCGCCGGCTGCGCAGACCGGATAGAGTTCTGCGAAAACGGAGATATAACGGTGCACCGTTACAGTCCTGAAGGCGCGGCAAGGCTCGCCGCCGGATATGCCGCTTCACTCCAGACGCTGAAGGACATAAAGGGAGACTACTGGCTCAGCGACCTGGAGGACGTGCTCGCCGGGAGGAACGACCTGGGCCAGATGGCCGCTGCCGGAGCCTGCTGCACGGACGAGCCGTGCAGGCTCGTGACCCGTGAGAACAGCCGGGCGATCGTGGACAGGGAGAAGTGGAGCGAGCTCACCGGAATAAAGCTCGCGCGCCACAACGATCCGAAGCCGATCAGGAGCTGGGAATACGAAGAAGAATGGGAAGGCGAGACCTTCCTCAAGGCTTTCAGGGAGAAACTCGCGGGCGCAAGGCCAGGGAGCGTGGTCGACGTCGAGGGGATACTCAGTGAAGACCTCGACGTGAGGCAGGACCTGGAGCGCGAGCTCAGGGCTTTGATAGAGGGGGCCGGAGCGGTGCCGGGCGAGGTCAGGGTCTACCGCTCCTTCAAGTCGGGCATCAGCTGGATCGAGGAGAAGGTCATCCCGGAACTCGCGGCGCTCGACAGGAAGCCGGACCGCATAGACATCGAGTTCCGCTATTTCATGAACGAGAAGGGCGACGACGCGTTCGAGGACGAGTCGGTGCCGAACTACGGAGTCAACCTGGACAAGCCGGACAAATGGTTCGACATACCGACTCGCTGGCTGCAGGAGCTGCACCCGGTCGACGAGCTCATCGAGGCTAAGCTGGGGCTCCCGAAGGAAGCGGTGAACTTCCTCCGCTCCGACGATCAAAGCCGCACCTACCGCCTCACCGCCTACAGCGGGGACGACGTAGTCTGGGCGGGCGACTTCACCACGGCCTTCGTCAAGAAACACTATATGAACAGATATCCTTTGATCGGCTGGACCCATGTTTCGACGGGGCATCTCCTGGTCAAAGAGAACGGCTCCGTGACTTTGGATCTCCGGATCGCGACCGATATGGAGAAGCTCTGGGGACATCTGGAGGATGAAGTCCTTCCGGACCTCGAGGAATACCTCGTCGCGAAATACGGTAAGGCAGAACTGCCGGCGATGCAGCCTTTGTTCGGAAGGCTGGACATAGACGTCCGGATGAGCGAGATGGACTTCGACATTGGCGTCAGGAACGAGCGGATATCCATGCTTGAATCGATGCAGGAGGACATCTACTTCTACATCCTCGACTGGTTCAAGACCTACGGCGAGCGCGAGTGCGGGAAGGCGCTGGACAACGTCGGGCTCATCTTCCCGAAGCCGGAGAACGGGAAGCGTCAGCCAGCCGTCATGAAGATCGTCCTGAGCGACGAGCTGTCCGACAGCGCGAAGCTTATCTGCGGCGGATCGGAAGAACCTGTGGAAGAACTGGAGAACTCGGTTAGGATCGCAGGATTGTCGTTCGGGGAGGATGGAACGCCGTGCGTGTGCCTGAATGCCATACCTGCCGATGCGGGAAGCGCTGCGGCACTTGAAAACAGGCTGAAAACGCTCGCGGGATACGTCGAAAAAGGTATAGCCGTATATCCCGCCGGAAAGCCGATAAAGATCTGCGCGGAGGTCGCGGGCGGCGGATGCGCGGCCGCTTTGATCCCGGCATACAGGAGGAAGGCGCCGGACCTCACGGAGGAGGAGCGCCTGGACATCCTGAAGCACAGGGTGGTCGACTACCCGACGTATATGAGGCTGCTCGACTACTATGCCGCGAAGCCGGAATTCAGAGTCCTGCCGGTCGGCACGACGTACAAGGGCCGCAAGCTCTATGCCGTCGAGGCGGTCAAAAAGCCCGAGGGCGTCTGCTGGTCGAGGTATAAGCTGCAGACCGCGAGGATCACGGCTTTGTTCAACGCGAGGCACCACGGGAACGAGTCGACCAGCCTGAACAGCGGGTTCTTGCTTCTCGACCGAATCCTGGAGGACCCGGAGCTCGGGGCTCTCACGGACAGGCTGAACATCATAAGCGTGCCCTGGGA
>JAFWFF010000284.1 GCA_017515765.1 Bacillota bacterium
ACGGCTTTAACGGCGAGTCGGAGATGATCGACCTAATGTACGAACTGGGAGTCCGCCACGGAATGCTCACCTGGAACAACGACAACGAATTCGGCTGCGGCGCGGGATTTGACGGAGAAGACCGTGGGCTCACGGATCTCGGGAAAGCGACAGTCAGGCGCATGGAAGAGCTCAGAATGATCATCGACGTCTCGCACGCCAGCGAGAAAAGCTTCAGAGACATAATGTTTCACACGAATGGCCCGGTCATCGCTTCCCATTCCAACGCGTGGAGCCTCTGCAAGGTGCCCAGGAACCTGAAGGACTGGCAGATCAGGACGATAGCCGCGAGCGGCGGAGTGATCGGGATGAACGGCTGGAAGGGCTTCATCCGCGAGGACATGGAGACCGCTGACGTGAACGGGCTGGCGGCGCACGCCAGATATATAGCGGATCTCGTCGGGCCGGAATACGTCGCCTGCGGATTCGATTTCAGCAACTATCTGAACCCGGACGAAGGCACCCCCGGGATCGAGGACGCGTCAAAGGCGCAGAACTTTGTCAAGGCGCTCAGGGACGCCGGCTTCACCGAAGCGGAGACCCGCGCGATCTGCTGGGACAACGCGATGAGAGTGATAAAAGCAGTACTCGGCTGAAATCCCGGGCAGACGGCCGTGTTATACGGCCGTTTTTTCGTGAAACAGCAAAAAAACACTTTTTTTTCAAAAAACCTCTTGACCTTCCACCTTATGGAAGCCTTAAAGTAGCCTTAGAGATCAAAAGACCCATCCGGAAGGGGAATGAAATGAAGATCAATCAGGCCGCGGAACTCGCGGGCATAACCAGCAAGAACATCCGCTTTTACGAAGATCAGGGACTGATCGACCCGGGACGCGACCCGCAGAACGGATACCGTGAGTATTCCATGGACGACGTTCGCAGGCTTGAGCAGATAAAGCTCATGCGGAGGCTCGGTGTGTCCTGTGAGAACATCAGAAAGATGAAAGAAGGCGGGCTCACCCTGGAGAGGTGCATGAGAGAACATCTCAGGGAACTGGAAAAGAACGGTGAGAGCATCGAGCACATGAAGATCATATGCGGCGAGCTTTCCCGGGAGTCCGGAGACTATTCTTCCATGGACGCTTCCTCTTATCTCGCCAGGATGAAAGAGCTCGAAAACGGAGGCGTACAGTTTATGGACATCAAAATGTCAGACGTTAAGAAGCGGAAGAGCGGAGCCATAATAGCCGCTGCGGCGGTGGTGATATTCATGGCCCTGATGATCGCTTTGGTGATCTGGGCCGACACCGTCGATCCCGCGCCGAAAGGCATACTTGTATTCACTATCGTATTGTTCGGAAGCATTATTGTCGGAGTTTTGATCGCGCTTAATCAAAGGCTCCGCGAACTGGAAGGAGGAGAACTCGATGCAGCTGATAAGTATTGAAAACTATCCCGGTAAGGATTTTGAGGTCCTGGGCATGGTCAAAGGCGCCATAGTCCAGACAAAAAACGTCGGCCGCGACTTCATGGCAGGCATGAAGACCCTGGTCGGAGGCGAGATCGTGGGCTATACGGAGATGCTCAACGAGGCGCGCCAGATAGCGACCAAACGCATGGTAGACGAGGCGGAGGCGCTCGGGGCAGACGCGGTGATAGGCGTAAGGTTCGGCTCGTCCCAGGTCATGCAGGGCGCCGCGGAAGTCCTGGCATACGGCACCGCAGTAAAATTCAGGGAATAGCAGAGCATTGTTGAAACGCCTGGCCTGAATGTGCTAAACTTGAAGCAGGGCAGAAGCAGCCCTGCTTCTTGTTGTTTTATCAAATAGTTTACATATCAAAGTGGGGGCGTAAAGATGTATAAACGATCGGTATGCCGCATTGCGAAGGCCGCGGCCGTTTGCCTGTTTTCCCTTTTGATGATCGCTTCATCCGCTCTGTCGGCGCCTGCGGCGTACGCAGTGGAATGGAGCACGGGCCCGCTCGAAATGAATCTGAAGACTTCGGCTGACGACGAAGGGATCCTGCTGAAGTCGGCCGAGATCGGCGGGACGCAGTATTTCTTCCTGCCTTCCGGCGTGACCGAAGAGAATATGGAGCCTGCGTTCGGAGACGACGCGTCATATGAGACGATGCAGAGCGCCAACATCGCTTCACTGCATTTCTTCAGCTCGGATCCGGACAAGCTGATCGATTACGTGCACGATCACAAAGGCGAATCGGCGCCCGGAACGGTCTACATGTACGATCAGGATTTCAATCAGATCTACAGCGGGAAGGTCGACGGCCTGAAGGGCAGGGGAAACACGACCTGGTTCTTCACGGACAAAAAGTCCTACCAGATCAAGCTCGCCAAGAAGGCGGACCTCCTGGATCCGGCAAACGGAGACCAGAAGGCCAAGAAATGGGTCCTCCTGGCGAACCCCTACGACCCGGGCCTCTGGAAGAACTATATGGCCTATGATCTCGCGAAGGAGATCGGACTCGAGTGCAGCACCGAGGGCCGGCCTGTCGATTTCTATTATGACGGCGTCTACCGCGGCACCTATTACCTCTGCGAGAAGGTGGAGATAGGCGACTCGCGCATTGAGATAGACGAGCTGGAGAAGGAAGTCGAGAAAGCCAATCCGGACGTGGATTTTGACGCGCTGGAAGAAGTGACCGGGGAGAACTCGTACGGAAACATGGTCAAATACGAGGACGGGATAACCGACCCCGAGGACATCACCGGCGGATATCTCATAGAGCTGGATCACGTATTCTTCCCTGATGAGAAGAGCTGGTTCAGGTATTACAGGCTGGCGGTCGGCGTGGTGAAATCCCCCGAGTACACGTCCGCGACGATGATGGACTACATCAGCTGCCACATGAGCGATATGTTCAAATACGTCAACGACGCGAACCGGGGTCTGAACGACGCGTCAAAGCTGGGAGACTACATCGATCTCGACTCATTCGCGAGATATTTCCTGGTCAGCGAATGGCTGGCAAACAACGACGTCTGGACTTCATCGACCTTTGTTTATAAACCGAAGGGTGACGACGTGATCTATGCCGGGCCGGTTTGGGACTTCGATTCCTCGATGCGCGTCCGTGAAGAGGTCAGGGACTGGGACAAGTGGTACGCCGAAACGGAGAACCAGCTCCTGGGCGGACAACTCTTCGGGATCCCCGCGTTCCGTCAGAAGCTGCAGGAAGTCTACAAGGCCGAGATGCGCCCTGCAATCTTTGACATACTCCTTGGAGATCAGACAGGCGAGTATCTGAAGCCTGCTTCCGTCATGAAGGACGAACTCGCAGCTTCCTGCGCGATGAACTACATGATCTGGGACATCAACGACTGCCTGG
>JAFWFF010000285.1 GCA_017515765.1 Bacillota bacterium
CCTATACATCTGAAAGAAGAGTTTCGGATCACTTTCTGCCAGTTCTCTGATATCTGCATCATCCAGAGAAACATAGGTGCGGCCGGAATCCTGTGCCAGATACTTCAGCATAGTAGATTTGCCTACCTGCCTTGCTCCGATCACCATGACTGCTTTGAAAGCATCACTCATCTTAAGGAACTTTCTTTCCAGAGAACGATGTATATATATCATGATTAAGCCTTTCTTTTTAGTTTAATTTGAAGTCTACTTCATTCTAAACTCTTTTTTTGGTTTGTCAAGGGCTTCATCGATCCAAAGCTGCTGTATTCAATATATGATATATAACCTATGGGCAGAAATGATCAAAGCCCGGCCTGCCGGCCGGGCTCTCTTTGCTCAGGTAAATTGCGCTGCACGCGCTGCTTTCAGTCTTCGTTCGCGAACTTCTCTCTGCAGTTCGGGCAGCGGCCCGGGATTATCATCGGGCTGTAGTCCAGCTTGCCGAGGAAAACGCCTTTGTTGTAGCACTCGTCGAGGATATCTTTGTTGCCGTAGCGGCGGGTGCCGATGATCGTTTCCCCGAGATAGTAAGGCAGTACCTGGCCGCAGCGCGGGCATACCCACTTATCCTTCAGTATATTGTGCTGCCTTATGGCGAAGATCACGAAGATCGTGAAGCATACCAGAGCGACCATCCCCAGGAATATACCCGGCCTTGTCAGATAGAAATTCTCAGCCCCCTTATAGATGAGTGTCTTGATGATATAATCCGCCCCGACCGCGAGCACTGCCGCGGGAAGCATGACCCTGGTGACCCTGGCGTTCGCTTCGTATTTCTTAATCGCGGTCCTGAACTCGTCGATAAGGATGTCTTCTTCCTTGATCGGATCAAAGTCGTACCGGCTGAATTCGCTCGTTTTTCTGCTCATGATCTCGCTCCGTCACAAAAAATATCTTCCGGTAAACAGTTTACCAGTTTGCCTGCCGCGCGTCAAACGATCAGCCGAGCATCGTGCCTCCGTCGATCAGGATGTTGGCGCCGTTGATGAAGGACGCTTCATCCGAGCAGAGGAAGTAGACGACGTTCGCGATCTCCTGCGGCTCCGCGGGTCTTCCCATGGGCCCAAGGAGGACGTCGCCCTTGCCGAACTGGGCAGCGTAGTCCTCGAGGGACTTGGTGAACATGCGGGTGTTGACCCAGCCCGGGGATACGGAGTTGGCGCGGATGCCGAACTCGCCGTATTCGTTTGCGACGTTCTTGGTCATGCCGATGACGGCCCATTTGCTGGAGCCGTAGCCGATCTCGTAGGTATAGCCGGTCATTCCGGAGATGGATCCGAAGTTGACGATCGCGCCGCTCTTCTGCTCCATCATGATCGGAAGGGTGTACATCATCATGAGGAAGGGTCCGAAGGCGTTCACGCTGTAGACCTTCTTGAAGTTGTCAAAGCCGTAGTCGGCGGTCATGGCGTATTTGCCCAGGATGCCCGCGGTGTTGACCAGGGCGTCGATGCGGCCCTTGGCCTCTTTGATCGCGGCGATCGTGTTCTTGACGTCATCCTCGCTGGATACGTCAAGCTCATACCAGCTGACGCGCTCCGGTTCATAGCCCTCATCCCCGGCAACTGCCGCGAAGGGAGCTCCCTTTATGTCGAGCATGACGACGTCGTATCCGTTGTCATAGAACTTTCTCACTACACGCTTACCTATTCCGCCGGTCGCTCCGGTCACCACGCATACTTTACGATCTGACATTTTTATTCCTCCTTTTTATCAATGATTTCATCCATCAAAGCTGCCGCGTCCTCGCAGTATTTCCCGCAGTTCGCCCAGGTGTCGGGCTTGCTCACCCTGTTCGGATCCGCAGCGTCATATCCGTTAAGAAGATCCCTGCAGAGCAGCGAGCCGTGCTTCTCGATGAAGCGGGCTTCGAGCTCCCTGACCGCGTCCTTGATGCGGGCGTCGGCCTCGGGATCCCCTTCTTTGTCAAAGCCCATCGCGATGCCGAGCCCCATGATCGAAGCGCTTATCGCGCCGCAGGTGTCGCCGTGGTTGCAGCCCGCGCCGAGTCCTGCTGTCATTCGCAGATAGTACCCGCGGTCCAGGCCGAACTTTTCGGCTATGTGCTCAGCCACCGCCTGCGAGCAGTGGAATCCGGCATCCATCATCTCGTTGGCTCTCGCCTCGGTAAGAACGTTTGCCATGTCTCTCTCCTTTCCCGCGTATCCTATCTGAAATTGTATTTGTCCATAATTGGCTCGCGGCCTTCGGTAATGTCGCGGAACGCTTCGTACCAGCTGATGCCGAGGAAGCCGCCACTGACGTTCACCACGTTCCCGAAACCCTTGCCCTGAAGGTATCTGACGGCGTAGTAGCTCCTCTGGCCGGAACGGCAGTGGACGTAGACCGGGCGGTCTTTCGGGATCTCTCCCATGCGCTCCCATAGCTGGGTGAGCGGGATGTTGACCGCGGTCTTGATGTGGCCGGCGGCGAACTCTCCGGGCTCTCTCACGTCCAGGATGTACGCGCCGCTCTCGACGAGTCCTCTGACCTCGCTGACATGCACCTGTTTGAAGTTCTCATACAGCACATTCAGGCCGACCAGAGCCGCGAGATTCACTACGTCCTTGGCTGTACCGTATACCGGCGAATAGCAGA
The DNA here is from genome assembly GCA_017515765.1 of Bacillota bacterium. GTDB lineage: Bacteria > Bacillota > Clostridia > Peptostreptococcales > Anaerovoracaceae > Eubacterium_B. The sequence goes on from JAFWFF010000285.1 coordinate 2,641, forward strand.
GTTCCAGTTCCTTCAGGTCTTCGAGAGTCGCGCCCATCGTGATCATCGCGGCTATGACGTCCGCCCTCTTCACCGCTTCGCCGCGGCTTATCGCCTGGGCGCCGAGGATCTTGCCTGTGGGCACTTCGAAGACCAGCTTGAAGGCAACGTAGTTGCTCCCGGGAAGGACTCCGACGTGATCGTTCGGATAGAGGAGCACGGAATCGCAGCTGTAGCCCGCCTGCTTCGCGGCGCGCTCGTTCATCCCTGTCGCCGCAGCGTTGAAGCCGAAGACTTTGATGCAGCTGGATCCGATATATCCCTTGTTATTGTTGTGGATGCCGTACATGTGGTCGGCCGCCTGCCTCGCCTGTCTCTGCGCGGGTCCCGCAAGAGCGAGCTTGCCGGGCTTGTGGCCGAGGGCGTTATAGATCTCCACAGCGTCGCCGACAGCGTAGATGTCGGGGTCGGAAGTCTGATAGTTGTGGTTTACTTTGATGCAGCCGGTCTCGCCGATCTCGAGTCCAGCGTCCTTCGCGAGCTTGGTCTCGGGAGCCACACCGACAGACATCACGACAGCCTTCGCCGGGATCTTGACGGAACTGCCGTCCGCCTTATCCGCGATGACGTTCGCCTTGGTTATCTCTTTGACGGTCGTGGCAAGATAAAGATCCACGCCGTTGTCGATGACTTCCTTCTGCAGGATCTGGACCATATCCTCGTCGAAGGGCGCCAGGATCTGCGGCATGCCCTCGACCAGGCTGACCTTTTTGCCGGCCTTGGCGATGTTCTCGGCGACTTCGACTCCTATGAACCCGCCTCCTACCACGACGACGTCGTTTATGCCATCGGCGTCAAGATGTGCCTTGAGCCTCTCTATGTCCTCCACGTTCCTGACGGTGAAGACATGCGGGGAGTTGATCCCTTTGATGCTCCTCGGAAGGATGGGGTTCGCGCCGGGGGCAAGCATCAGCTTGTCGTATTTTACGCGGCGGGTCTTTCCGGTCTTGTGGTTCAGGACCGTAACGGCTTTGGCCTTGCGGTCGATCTCCGTCACTTCACAGCGGGTCCTGACGTCGATGTTGTGGCGCAGCTTGAAATCCTCGGGATCCATGATGATCAGTTTGTCCGTGCGGTTCACCACGTCGGAGAGCCTGTAGGGAAGCGCGCAGTTGGAGAAGGAGACGTCGCGCCCTCTCTCGAACAGAACGATCTCGGCGTTGGGATCGAGTCTCCTGACCCTCGCCGCTGTTGAGGCGCCTCCCGTGACGCCGCCGATAACTACAAGTTTCATATCATATCCTCCTACTCTCTCTCGAGCTTATCGAATTCAGCCCTGATCTCGGCCAGGAAAGCCGGATCGCTCAGCACGTCCTCCGCGGTGCGGACAAAGGCCTTCGCGACTATGAACATCTGCTCGTAGCCGTAATCGGAGTCCGCGCCGTCTCTGAGCTCCG
>JAFWFF010000286.1 GCA_017515765.1 Bacillota bacterium
CAGCGGTCCCTGCCTGAGCGTATTCAAGAGCCTTATCATAGAGCTTCGCCGCCTGGACCGGGTTCACCTGGTAGAACGACTCCGGCGATATCTCAAATCTGAGCCCGAGGAGCTCGTCCTCTATCGTGTTTCGCCCTGCGATGATCTCTGTATGCGCGCCGAAAAAGCTCCCCGCTTCACGCCGGCTGTACGTCACCGCCACGCTCTCAAGCGAGTATTCCGGGGCGCAATCGTGCGCTTCGTCATTGAGCAAAAGGACCGCGTCGTCCAGCGCGCAGATGAGGTCTTCCTCATCGTCGAGCTCGCCCGACCCGCTTCCGATAACCACCATGACCTCGCCCGTCGCGAAAGCTGTCTTCACCATCAAAGAATGTATGTCCGCTCCGGGATGGCTCAGGAGATACCCGCGCAGCGCCCGGGCCGCCGCCCCGGCGGGCGGCGCCTGCAGCATGCAGGCCTCGCAGTCGGTGATCCGGCGCGAGGCCCGGGCGTAATAGCCCACGGAAGCCGTCGCAGGATCAACAGCCATCACCGTTTTGTTCCTGTAACCTTGCGGTACACATGCCGCGTCATCAAGCGTCCCGGCGCGGGAGTATAACGGTGTACCGTTATAGTTGGCCGAATCGTCAATCATACCCATGCCGACGATGTCCCTGACGAGCGTATCCGCGTCCTCTACACCGCCTATTCGGCGGAGTTTTTCGATCACATGCTGCCTTTTGATCTCGAGTTCCTTCTCATATGAGAGTTCACCGAAGGCGCATCCGCCGCAGTCAGCCAGGTAAGGACACATCGGTTTTATACGATGCGGCGAGGGTTTCAGCACCTCTTCGCAGACGGCGAAAGCATAGCGCTTTTTCACTTTGGTCACCCGCGCCCTGACGACGTCACCGGCCGCGGCTCCCGATACAAATACGGCCATGCCTCCGGCATGGCCGATGCCCTTTCCGTCATCCGTCTGATCTGTGATCCCGATCTCGATAATTTCGTCTTTAAGCATTTCTCTCCTTAAATATATCACGGCGCGCCGTTACAATGTCCCGGCCAGCTCCATCAGTTTCTTGAGCCTGTTGTTGACCCCCGACTTCTTGAGCGGCGGGTCGAGCATCTCGCCCAGCTGGGTCAGGCTCGCCTCCGGGTTCTCAGCTCTTACCTCCGCGATCTCGCGGAGCTTATATGGCAGCCCGTCGTAAAGGCCGCGGGCCTTAAGCGACTCGATCGCGGCGATCTGTTTTTCCGCTGCATCTATCGCCCTGTCCACGTTCGCGCTGTCGCAGTTGGTGGCGCGAACGACTTTGTTCAGGGTCTGGCGCCTGACGAAGAGCTCCTCCATCTCCAGATAACTGGTATGGGCTCCCATCAGGGCAAGGGTGTCCGCGATATAGGCGGACTTCTTCATGTATACTACGTATTTGCTGCGGCGCTTCACGACTTTGGCCGAGAGGTCGACGAAGGTCCTGATCAGCCTCCTCAGGTCATTGGCGAGGATCTCCGAGTTCACGGTGAACTCGAGGTGGTATTCCTTCTCTGGGTCGGCCATGGAGCCGGAGCCCAGGAACGCGCCTCTGAGCATCGCCTTGCGGCAGCATTTGGTCTTGATCAGTTCCTGGTATATGCCGTCGGTCAGAGAGTTGCCGCCTCCTTTGACAAGGAGCATTCCCGTCTCGCGCAGGATCATCTCGCCGCCGTCCTCATAGCGGACCGTGAGCATATACCTTCTGGGCTTTCCGCTCTTTCCGGCTCTTCCCGGAGCGTCGGATTCGCCGATCGTGAGGACGGGATCTATGCGGAAATAGTCCTTGAAAAGCTTCTTGTAATGTCTCGCTACGGCGGGGATATCGGTGGCGAGCCTCAGGCCGAAGCCGCCCCTTCCGGGCAGCACGCTTCCCGCGGTGCGCACGAAGCCCGCGATCTCGGCGATGCGGCAGCAGTCCTTCTCGGGATAGACCAGCGCCAGTTCATTTTTCAGGTCGGTGGAAAAACTCATTTCTCTCGATTTTACAAAGGCCTGCCGTGAAGGCAGGCCTGCGTGTGTTTTGACTCAGTTATTTGCGGGGCGGGAGGGAGAGGATCTGTCTCGCTTCGTCCGGGGTCGCGATCTCTCTGTTGAGGAGCTTCGCGATCTGGACTACTCTCTCTACCATCTCTCCGTTGGACTTGGCGAGGACGCCCTTGGACATATAGACGTTGTCCTCAAATCCTACGCGGACGTGTCCGCCGAGAGCGATCGTGGCGGCTACGATATCCCAGCAGGTCTTGCCGATACCGGTCGCGGTCCATGTGCAGCCTGCAGGAACGGACGTTGCCATATAGACCAGGTCTCTTACCGTCGCGGTCATCTGCACTCCGAGAACGAAGTCGAAGTGGATCGGATAGTCGATGTGGCCCTTCTTGGCGGCCTTCAGAGCGATGTCGATCATGCCCTTATCAAAGACTTCGCATTCGGGCTTGATGCCTCTCTCCTTCATGATGTCGCCGAAGTTGTAGATCGTGTTGTCGGTATTGATGAAGATCTCGTCTCCGCCGAAGTTGCAGGTTCCGCAGTCGAGCGTGGCCATCTCCGGGGTCGGGATGATCTCTGTGGACTGAAGTCTCTCAAGGTCGGTCATTCCAACAGCGCCGCCGGTCGAGGGCTGGATGATGACGTCCGGGCACACCGCTCTGATGGCGTCTACGCATTCCTGGAATCTGCCCTTATCCTGGGTCGGGGTACCGTCATCCCATCTCACGTGAAGGTGGATCAGGGAAGCGCCGGCGTCATAAGCGGACTTGGCTTCTCTTACGATCTCCTCTACGGTGTAGGGGACTGCGGGGTTGTTCTCTTTGGTCACTTCCGCGCCGCAGATGCAGCAGCTGATGATAAGTTTTTCCATCTCTCTCTCCTTTGAATATAGTTATTAATCGAATTGACTTTTCAAGAAATTCCAACGTTTATTATACCATTACAGGTCCCTGTGTTCAAGGGTGACCCTGTATCCGGCTTCCTTCATGATCCCGGCGATCTCCTCAGCGACAGCCACCGATCTGTGGTGCCCGCCGGTGCATCCGAAGGCGATGTTCAGGTGGTATTTGCTCTCGCGGATATAGCCCGGGATCAGCTTTTCAAGCATGCCCCTCATGCCGGCGATGAACTCTTTGGTCACCTCCTGCTTGAGGACGTAGTTCGAGACCTTCTTGTTCTTCCCCGTGAGCGGCCTCAGCGAAGGCAGATAGTAGGGGTTGGGGATGAACCTCATGTCGAAGACCAGGTCGGCCTCCTGGGGAAGCCCTCTCTTATATCC
>JAFWFF010000287.1 GCA_017515765.1 Bacillota bacterium
AGTCCGAGCACTCGTCCATGTCCACCTGCATCGGAGCTGAAGCCGCGGGAGCGAGAGCGGTAACCGCTACGAGCTCCGCCGGCCTCGCCTATATGTACGAGATGCTCTACGTCGCGGCGACTTCAAGGCTTCCGATCACTCTGGCCTGCGTAAACAGGACTCTTACCGGCCCGATAAACATCAACAACGACCACTCGGACTCCATGGGAGCCCGCGATTCCGGCTGGATCCAGATCTACGCCGAGAACAACCAGGAGGCCTATGACAATTATCTCCAGGCGATGAGGATATCCGAGACGCCGGACGTCAGGCTTCCGATAATGATATGCCAGGACGGCTTCATCACATCCCATGCGGTCGAGAACATCCTGCTGGAGGACGATGAACAGGTCAAAGCCTTTGTCGGCGAATACCGGCCGGAGGCCGCTTTGATCGGGCGCGAGAGCCCGCTCGCGGTCGGACCCTATGACACATGCCCCTACTGCATGGAGCACAAGGTCATGGAGGCCGAGGGCATGAAGAACGCGAGACGCGCGATCCTGGACGTCGCGGCGGATTTCGAGAAGACGTTCGGAAGGAAATACGGCTTCTTTGAGGAATACCGCATGGAGGACGCCGAGGTGGCGCTGGTCCTGATCGGATCAACGGCGGGAACCGCCAAAGCCTGCGTGGAGGATCTTCGCGCCCGGGGCATCAAAGCCGGCCTCATCAAGATCCGCGTGTTCAGGCCATTCCCCATGGAAGAGCTCGCGAAGGCGCTCTCGGGCGTCAAAGCCTGCGCGGTCATGGACAAATGCGAAGGAAACTCCGCGTGCGGGGGACCTTTGTTCGCCGAGGTCAGGAGCGCCTGCTACGATCTGGAGAACAGGCCCAAACTCATAAACGTGGTATACGGCCTCGCAGGCCGCGACTGCCCGGTGACCGACATCGAGCGCGTCTACAGACATCTGCTCGGCATAGTCGAGACCGGAGAGACCGGCCCCCTCTACATCCATATGGGTCAGAGGACCACTGAAGAGGAGGTGCTGTGATGCCTTACAATCATAAAGAAGAATTTTCCAAGCCTGAACGTTTTGTCGGCGGACACCGCCTCTGCGCGGGATGCGGAGCAGGCATCTGCGCGAGAGCCATGACGCGCGCGCTGGACGAGGGCGACAAAGCCGTGATATGCAACGCGACCGGCTGCGTAGAGGTCTCGACCTTCACCTATCCGTATACCTCCTGGGAGGACAGCTATATCCACTCCGCGTTTGAGAACGCCGCAGCGACCTGCGGAGGTGTGGAGGCAGCTTACAACGTCCTGAAACGCAAGGGCAAGCTGGATGACACGAACTATAAATTCCTGGTCCTCGGCGGGGACGGAGGCACCTACGATATCGGCTTCCAGTCGCTCTCCGGAGCCATGGAGCGCGGTCACGACATGACCTACTTCTGCTACGATAACGAGGCGTATATGAATACGGGCATCCAGAGATCCGGATCGACGCCGAGGTTCGCGAACGCGACAACGACGCCGGTCGGAAGCGTTTCGACCGGAAAGAAGCAGAACAAGAAGGACCTCACCACGATAATGGTGGCGCACGGCATACCCTACGCGGCGCAGACCACGTTCATCGGGAACTTCAAGGACTTCCACGAGAAGGCGCACCGCGCGATCTACACGCCGGGCCCCGCGTTTGTCAACGTGCTGGCGCCATGCCCCAGAGGCTGGCAGTATTCCGCGGAGCAGCTCCCGGAGATCTGCCGCCTTGCTGTGGAGACCTGTGTATGGCCGCTCTATGAGGTCATCGACGGCAGATGGTATCTCAGCTATATGCCCAAGAAGAAACTCCCCGTCGAGGAGTTCCTTAAGACGCAGGGCAGGTTCAGGCATATGTTCAGACCCGGAAACGAATGGACCATCGAGGAAGCGCAGAATTATGTGGACGCCAAATGGGAAGACCTGCTCGAGAAATGCGGCAGGGATTCGCTGACGGCGATCCGCTGACGGCCGGAGTAAGCGGTGAGAGGAGGCAGGCATGAGCGACGAGATAAGAGACATGATCAAAGAAGAAACGCCGGACTCTCTGGCCGAGGAACGCGAAAGGCTCGAGGAGGAGAAGCGCCTGTTCGAGCTCGAGAAGGCCGCTGTGGCGGAAGACAACGCGGACACTCTGAAGAAGGTAAAGAAGGAGCGCCGCAAAGCGGAGCGCGCCGCGCGACGCAGGGGTTCCCATGCCGGCAGCTGGATCAAAGGCCTGGTCTACGGACTGATCGCGGGCCTTTTGATCGG
>JAFWFF010000288.1 GCA_017515765.1 Bacillota bacterium
CTCCGAAGCGTTTGGCAAGGCACTTGAAGATTATCTTGCCAAAGACGCGATCGTCACGCTTAAGCGCGAGAAAAAGAGCAAACAGTTCAAGCCCGTCGACATCAAGCCGATGATAAGAAGCCTTGCTGTTTCCGGCGCGGCTTCCGGCGGTATGGCTGGTGAAGCTTTGGTCGACCAGGGATCGGCGTCGAATCTGAGCCCTGACCTGATCGTGGATTCTCTGGTCCCGGTACTTGCAGAATACGGTATCACTATTGACAGATACGAAGTCGCGATCAAAAGAAAGTATCTCGTCTTTTCCTCTTGTTTTCCCCAAATCGAGGGTCTACACTTTGACTGAGGGCTCCGGCGCGCCTCGCCGGAACTCTGAAAGGGGGTAAATATGGGGAAAAAGGGGCTTAGGCGCCGGGCATACGCCCTGCGCGATCTTGCCAGACGAATGAGTCTTTTTCTGAAAGGCAGGAGCAGGATCCTTAAAACGGCGGCAGTGATCACAGTGATCGCGGCCGCGCTTTTGTTTTTTGGCGGGAATGGGGAAGAATCCCCGGTCAACATCTTAAGAAAAGGTGCTGACGAGTCGTTTGCCATTTCATATGAGAACGAGCAAAAGGCCGGAAAGAGCGAGGCCATTGTTAAGGAACAGCAGAGTGAAGTCCTGATATGCTGCGATATCGGAGGAGCCGTTTCCGATCCTGGGATCTACTTTCTTCCTGAAGGATCGAGGCTTTATGAACTTATCGATATGGCAGGAGGCCTGTCAGAGGGCGCGGATACTTCCGGGATAAACAGGGCTGCCGTTCTTTCCGACGGCGCGATGATCCGGATACCTCTTGCAGGCGAAGAACCAATCGTGAGCATCGCAGGAGACACGGGGTACGGCGGGCAAAGCGGAACTTCAGCAGGACCGGTCAACATCAATACAGCAGGGATCGAAGAACTGCAGACGGTCCCGGGCATCGGGCCGGTCATCGCGGGAAGGATCGTCGATTATCGCGAAAACATGGGGCCTTTCGGTTCGATAGAAGAGATAATGTCCGTTAAGGGCATCGGGGAAAAGACTTTTGATAAGATAAAGAGTCATATTTGCTGCTGACCCTTGGAAAAACGTTTCCTCATGTGTTATAATCGTTGCCATGATCACGAAGGAAAAGATCGACAGGATCAACGAACTGGCAAGAAAAGCGAAGACTCCCGAAGGACTTTCGGAGGATGAGAAGCTCGAGAGAGCCCTTCTCCGCGAAGAGTATATAGCCGCTTTCAGAGAGAATCTGAAGTCGCAGCTCGAGAGGATCGATTTCGTCGAAAAGGACGGGACCATCACGAAAGCGGGAGGAAAAAAGAAGCCCGGAAGCCCAAAACTCTCTTAATACGAGGGTTTGAGCCGTTGTTTTTGTTGGTATAAAACAGATGCAATAAAATAAAGGAGTACCATTACTGGCATGAGAGAAGTCTATCTTGATTATTCGGCTACGACTCCGGTCAAAAAAGAAGTACTTGAGGAAATGCTCCCGTATTTCTGTGAGAAATACGGAAACGCGTCAAGCCTCTATACTCCCGGTCTCGAAGCCAAGAGAGCGCTGGATAAAGCAAGAGAGCAGGTAGCCTCTTTGATTAACGCCTCTCCGCAGGAGATCTATTTCACAGGCTGCGGTTCGGAATCCGACAACTGGGTGCTGAACGGCGCGGCTGAGATGCTCGGCAGCAAAGGAAATCACATCATCACAACAGTGGAAGAGCATCATGCGATACTGCATACGTGCGATCACCTGAAGAAACAGGGCTTTGAGTTCACCTATCTTCCAATCGACGAGAACGGAAGGATAGATCCTGCTGAAGTCGAGAAAGCCATCACAGACAAGACGATCCTCATCAGTGTGATGCTCGTGAACAACGAGATCGGAACGGTCCACCCCGTGAAGAAGATCGCCGAGATCGCTCATTCTAAAGGCATCCTGTTCCACACGGACGCGGTCCAGGGGCTCGGAAACGTTCCAATCGACGTAAAAGACATGGGTATCGACCTCCTGTCGATGTCCGCCCATAAGATCTACGGGCCGAAGGGAGTAGGCGCCCTGTATATGCGCAAGGGCCTGAGGCTTCCCAATCTGATCCACGGCGGAGCCCAGGAGAACGGAAGGCGCGCGGGTACGGAGAACGTTCCCGGGATCGTAGGCTTCGGCAAGGCGGCGGAACTCGCGAAAGCGAACTTTGATCATCACGTCGCCCACGCGTCGGAGCTCAGAAACTATCTCGCGGAGCGGATCAAAGCCGAGATCCCTTACGTGCACATCAACGGATGCATGGAAGAGAGACATCCCGGAAACCTGAACGTGACCTTCGAATACATAGAAGGGGAGTCGATCCTTCTTCTTCTCGATCAGTTCGGGATCTGCGTGTCGACCGGATCGGCCTGCTCCTCCAAATCCCTTAAACCGTCGCACGTCCTGGCTGCACTCGGAGTCTCCGACGAGCTGATCCATGGCACGGTAAGGTTCTCGATAGGCGACTTCACTACAAAAGATGATATAGATTACACAGTAGAAAAGCTTAAGCTCGTAGTCGAAAGGCTGAGAGAACTCTCGCCGCTCGGCCCGGGAAAGAGCTGGTAGATCCATAAACGAAAGGAAGAATTGAAATGGGACTTTATAACGATACGGTAATGGAAAACTTTCTCAACCCCAAGAACGTCGGTGAGATAGAGAACCCTGACGGCGTCGGCATCTACGGCAGCCCTGTCTGCGGCGATATGATGCAGATGCAGATCAAAGTCGACGAGAACGACGTGATCACCGACTGCAAATTCAAGACTTTCGGCTGCGGAAGCGCTATCGCGAGCTCCAGCATGGCTACCCAGATGATCATCGGGAAGACGGTCGAAGAGGCTCTTAAGATCACCAACAAAGACGTCGTTGACGAGCTTGGCGGGCTTCCTGCCGTAAAGATCCACTGCTCCGTTCTCGCGGACCACGCGATCAAATCCGCGATCTACGATTACGCACAGAAGCACGGCAAGACATATAAGGGCCTTGAAGGCTTTGATCCCAACGCCGACGATGACGACGAGCACGGAACCTGCGGGCTGTAACAATGTATATTTCAGAGGCGGTGCGTCTGCACCGCCTTTTTATTGAAAATATGCGACTCAAGGGGAAAACAACAATTGCAGAAACCTCTCGTTTGTAGCATAATATAAGAGTTATGAAAGAAATGGCATCAGCTCTTTCGGAATTCGAAAGATGGTTAAGCAAAACAGAAGACGACCCTGAGATGCATGGAGAGCTCGAGCGGCTGAAATGGAACGACGAAGCCGCTTACGAATGCTTCTTTGAAGATCTCAGATTCGGCACCTCCGGAATAAGGGGAATACTCGGACCGGGCACCGCCTGCATGAACAGATACGTCATAAGGCGTGCCACTTTTGGCGTTGCCGCGTACATAAAGAATCACGGCATGACGGATCTTCCCGTGGTGGTCGCGTATGACGGGCGCATGCATTCCTCGGATTTCGCAGAGGAAACGGTGAACGTGCTCTCGGCTGAAGGCATCCGCACATATCTTTTTGATGAGATAACGCCTGTATCGGTGCTCTCTTACGCGATCGAAAAGCTCGGCTGCTCCTTCGGTGTGATGATCACCGCGAGCCACAATCCTTCGATATACAACGGTTATAAAGTGTATGACAGAAGGGGCTTCCAGATCACTCCCGAGACCGCGGAAGAGATCACGCGTGAGATCCGGAAAGCGGATTTCTTTGACGTTCCGGGAGAGAAGAGCGGCGCTGTGAGGGCAGGTACCGAAGTACCTCCGGCATACATAAAAGAAAACTTCATCAGCGAGATACTATCATTCATACCTGAAGGCCTTTCAAGAGAGCCGTTCAGGAACCTGAAGGTCATCTATACGCCTCTCAACGGCGCAGGCGCAGGATATGTCCCGGAAGTGCTCAGGCGCGCCGGATTCGAGCAGGTATTCGTGGTGCCGACACAGAAGGATCCGGATCCGGAGTTCACGACCTGCAAGACCCCGAATCCCGAGAAGATCGCCGCTTACAGCGAGGCGTTCCGCTTCATGGACAAAGAAAAGGGAGACATCATCATAGCCACCGATCCGGACTGTGACAGGCTCGGAGTCGCGATGCTCCGCGACGGGACCAAGACCATGCTTTCAGGCAACCAGATCGGCCTTCTCATGCTGGACTTCCTTTGCTCCGTCCTGAAGCCCGGACGCGACAAGCTCTGCTACAAGAGCATCGTCATCACACCTCTGGCTTCCGAGATCGCCGAGGCTTACGGAATGACAATGGTCGAGACCCTTACCGGTTTCAAATTCATCGGCGAAGCGATCTCCGACCTCGAGGCACGCGGAGAGAAGGACAGGTTCTTCTTCGGGTTCGAGGAGAGCAACGGATTCCTGATCCGGCCTTTCATAAAGGATAAGGACGGCGTCAGCGCGGCGCTTCTGATCGCCATGGTAGCTGCCGTGAACAAAGCGAGGAGCAACAATCTCCTGGAACGGATCCGCCAGATCTACGAGATCTACGGTATCTGCCACGACCGCACCAGGAACTATGCCTTCGAGGGCGTATCGGCAGGAGAGACGATGGCAGGCATTATGAACTATCTGCGCGAGAACTGCAGAAACATGCTCGGAGATCACTATGTCATGTCGTTTACGGATTATCTTAACGAGGAGACCGGGCTTCCGAGGTCCGACGTCCTGAGGTTTGAACTGGACGACGGTAATATAGTCATAATCAGGCCCTCAGGGACCGAGACCAAGATCAAAGTATACTATTATCTGACTGACCAGCATCCTGCCTGCGAAGAAGCGGTGAACAGGATCATGGAAAGCTTCAGATCGTGATAACGGGAGGATTGTTTTTTGGAAAAGAAGGGACTTAACGAGATCAGAAAGCTGTTCAGGGAGTTTTATGTAAGCAAGGGCCATTATCCTGCGGCGAGCGCTTCGCTCATCCCGCAGAACGATAAATCCCTGCTCCTCATAAACTCCGGAATGGCGCCTCTTAAGAGATATTTCGCGGGTTTGGAGACTCCGCCGGCAAAGCGCATGACAACATGCCAGAAATGCGTCAGGACCGGAGATATCGAGAACGTCGGAAAGACCAGCCGCCACGGCACTTTCTTCGAAATGCTCGGCAACTTCTCCTTCGGCGACTATTTCAAGGAACAGTCGCTCACATGGGGCTGGGAATTCCTCTTTGACGTCCTCGAGATGCCAAAGGACAAGATCTGGGCGACCGTATACCTCGATGACGACGATGCTTACGCCATCTGGAAGAAGCTCGGCATGCCGGAAGACCGCATCGTCCGCCTCGGCAAGGACGACAATTTCTGGGAGATCGGCCTCGGGCCCTGCGGACCCTGCTCAGAGATCTATTTTGACAGGGGAGAGGAATACGGCTGCGGAAAGCCGGACTGCAAACCCGGATGTGACTGCGACAGATACGTCGAGTTCTGGAACCACGTGTTCACCCAGTTCTCCAGGGAAGAGGACGGGACCTATTCGGATCTCGCCCACCCGAACATCGACACCGGTATGGGCCTCGAGCGCATCGCCTGCATAATGCAGGGCGTCGACTCGATCTTTGATATAGACACCATCAGATACATCCTGAACGGAGTCCTGGAGAAAGCCGGGGTCGCATATGAGGCTGAAGGCACAGAGAAGACCGACGTTTCCGTCAGGATCATAACCGACCACCTCAGATCGATGGTCTTCATGATAGGCGATGGCATCACGCCTTCCAACGAGGGAAGGGGATACGTCCTCAGAAGGCTTATCAGAAGAGCCGCGAGACACGGCAAGACCCTCGGGATAAAAGGAAGCTTCCTTTCCGATCTCGCAGACCGCGTGATCGATATGTCGGGAGAAGCATACCCCGAGATCCGCGTAAAGCAGGATTACATCAAGAAGATGATCGCAGCCGAGGAGGAGAAGTTCGAAGCCACCATAGATCAGGGCAACGACATCATCTCCGGCTATGTTGCCGAACTCGACGCCGCGGGAGAGACCGTTCTTCCGGGCGACAAGGTCTTCCGCCTGTACGACACCTACGGATTCCCTCCGGAGCTCACCGAAGAGATCCTTGCGGAACTCGGAAAGACAGCGGATCTCGAAGGCTTTGCCCGCAATATGGAAAAGCAGAAAGAGCTTGCCAGACAGGGCAGAAAGGTCACGGAAGATGCGGCATGGGACACCGAAGCCGTAAACATGGGAGTCACTTCGTTCTTCGGCTACGACAGCAGCTTCGGTGAAGCCACGGTCCTCGGACTCGTCAAAAACGGCGCTCTCTGCGATTCGGTCTCGGAGGGTGATGAAGCCGCCGTCATTCTGGACAGGACGCCGTTCTACGCCGAGATGGGCGGACAGATCTACGATACAGGCGTCATCGAATGCGGTCCCGCGTCGTTCAGCGTTTCTTCCGTGACCAAATCGCACGATACCTTCCTTCACAAGGGGAAGGTCGCGTCCGGAACGCTCAGGACGGGCGACAAGGTCTTCGCGTCAATCGATACCGCAAGGCGTTTCCTCATTCCCAGGAACCATACTGCCACACATCTTCTGCACGCCGCGCTCAGAGAAGTGCTCGGTGACCACGTCCATCAGTCGGGCTCTTCGGTCACGGACAAGAGCCTGAGATTCGACTTTGATCACTTCGAAGCCGTGTCGCATGACGATCTGGCCAGGATAGAGAAGATAGTAAACGAGAAGATATTTGAGAACATCCCGGTGACAACCGAAGTCCTTTCGATAGACGAGGCGAAGGCCAAAGGCGCGACGGCCCTATTCGGCGAAAAGTACGGAGAGAGCGTCAGAGTCGTGTCCTGCGGTTCCTTCAGCATGGAACTCTGCGGCGGCACGCATGTTGCCTCTACCGGGCAGATAGGGTCCTTCCACATTGTCCAGGAAGGCGGAGTCGCAGCAGGAATAAGGCGTATCGAAGCTGTTACGGCTTCCGAGATGCCCCGGATGATCCGGACAGGGCTCGACCTCATAAACGAAATATCCGCCATAGTGAAGACCAATCCGAACGGACTCGCCGCAAGGCTCCGCGAGATGACGGAAGAACTGAAAGAGGCGCGCAAGGAGCTCGCTGCCTATAAGAAAGCCGAGATGGGAGACACCGCAGGCGATCTGATCGCCAAAGCCGCGCAGGTTAACGGGATCAGCCTTATAAGAGAACGTTTCGACGGTGTGACGGTCGACGAGCTCAGGAATCTCTCCGACGATATCAAAAAACGTTCCGGCAATACTGCGATGGTCTTTGCTGCCGTTAACGACGGCAAACTGGTCATCCTCGTGTCCCTGACGGACGACCTTGTTGAGAAGGGACTCCACGCCGGTAAAATGGTCAAGGAGATCGCTTCCGCGTGCGGCGGGGGAGGCGGCGGAAAGGCCAATCTTGCCCAGGCCGGAGCAAGGGATATTTCAAAGCTCGAAGACGCATTTGCGGTTGCAGAGAACCTGCTGAAGTAGTATAATTTAACAAGGTTGCGGAAGGAGGACCAACATGGAAAGAAAGACCATAACTGTCAACACGACCAAGGCTCAGCAGAAGACTACTAGAGAGGTCCTGGAGACTGTATATAAGGCTCTGGAAGAGAGAGGATACAACGGGATCGATCAGATGGTCGGATACATACTCTCCGGAGATCCCTCTTACATCACCAGCTTCAACAATGCCAGGATGATGATAAGCCGCATCGACAGAGACGATCTTGTCGAAGAGATACTCAAGGAGTATCTCAATAAATGATGCCATAATTATCGGCGGGTCTTTGCCCGCCGTAATTTTGTATTGCAGAACTTGTCTGCGGACCCGACAGCGGCCCGCAGGAACGAAAGGACCGATATTTGGAACTCAAGCCAAGAAAGATCGCCCTTGACGTAGGAGATAAGACAATAGGCACAGCCCTGTCCGACGAACTCGGCCTGACGGGGCAGGGGCTCACCACCATTGAACGGATCGGCATCAAGAAAGACACTGATGCCGTCGTTTCTTTGATAAAAGAATACCGCTGCGATACTGTGGTTATAGGCCTCCCGCTCAGTCTGGACGGGACCGACAGCGTCCAGACCGAAAAGGTCAGGGCATTCCGCACCAAACTTGAAAACAAGCTGAGGAGCAGCGGAATGCAGGACGTCAGGATCGTATGGCAGGACGAGCGTTTCACCACAGTTATCGCGGAGGACGTCCTTAAAAGCGCGGACCTTTCCAGGGAAAAGCGCAAGAAAGTAATAGACAAACAGGCAGCCGTTCTTATAATGCAGAGCTGGCTCGACGCGGAAAACATGCGCGCCGCCCGGCAGGAAGAGGGAGTAGACAGGAAATGAGCAAAAAAGTAGCTGTTATAATGGGTTCGGACAGCGATCTTCCCGTGGTGGAGGGCGCGGTCAAGACCCTGAAGGAATACGGCATTCCGTGCGAAGTGCACGTTTTTTCCGCGCACAGGACGCCTCAGGAGGCGCGTGAATTCTCCGAGAAAGCCCGGGAGAACGGATTCGGCGTCATCATTGCTGCTGCCGGGAAAGCCGCGCATCTAGCCGGAGCCATAGCCGCTTCCACCACGCTTCCCGTTATAGGGATACCGATCAAATCAAGCACTCTCGACGGCCTGGACGCGCTTCTCTCCACCGTGCAGATGCCCGGCGGCATTCCCGTCGCTACAGTCGCGATAGACGGAGCGAAGAACGCGGCCATCCTCGCCGCGGAGATGCTGTCGATAGAGGATGCGGAACTTGCCGCGAAGCTCGAGGCAGTCCGCACAGACAACCGCAGGAGCGTCCTTGAGAAAGACGCTGCCGTATCAGCGAGATTCGCAGATTAGGAGCAGAGATATGAGCAAAAGCTTCAGCGAAAGCTATAAGGAAGCCGGCGTAGACATCACCGCCGGGTACAGATCCGTCGAACTCATGAAACAGTATGTCGACTCCACCAGGACGGCAGGCTGCGCCTCCGACGTGGGAGGTTTCGGCGGTCTTTTCATTCCCGACATCAAGGGCATGGAAGAACCCGTTTTCGTCAGCGGCACCGACGGCGTGGGGACCAAGCTGAAGATCGCGTTTTTGATGGATAAACACGATACGGTCGGCATCGACTGCGTCGCGATGTGCGTCAACGACGTCATCTGCTGCGGCGCGAAGCCTTTGTTCTTCCTGGACTATATCGCATGCGGGAAGAACGTTCCGGAAAAGATAGCCGAGATCGTCAAGGGAGTCGCCGACGGCTGCGTGCAGTCGGGTTCTGCCCTTATCGGCGGAGAGACGGCCGAGATGCCGGGATTCTATCCGGAAGACGAGTACGACCTCGCGGGATTCTCCGTAGGATACGTCGACCGTCCCAGGATCCTGAACAAAGAGAACGTCAGGGCAGGGGACAGGATAATCGCCCTCCCGTCCTCCGGAGTCCATTCCAACGGTTTCTCCCTGGTCCGCAAGGTATTCGACGTCGAGAACGCCGATCTTAGGTCCCCGGTGCCGGAGCTTGGCGGAAAGAGCCTCGGAGAGACTTTGATCACTCCGACAAAGATCTATGTGAAGCCTGTCCTGGCGCTTCTTGACAAGGTCAGCGTCAGGAGCCTCGCGCATATAACCGGCGGCGGGTTCTACGAGAACATCCCCAGGAGCCTTCCCAAAGGAAAGACCGCCGTCATAAACAGGTCCGACGTACGCGTGCTTCCGATATTCGACTATATCGCCAAGACCGGCGGCATTCCCGAAAGAGACATGTTCAACACGTTCAACATGGGCGTCGGCATGGTCTGCATCGTTCCCGCTGAAGAATCTGAGCGCGCGCTGGAGATACTGAGGTCCGAAGGCGAGGACGCGTACATCCTGGGCGAAGTCGCGGACGGCGCCGAAGGAGTAATCATAAAATAGGCCGCATCAGGCCGGTCAGGCACGGAGGAGGTGCTGTATGAGCGAACAATGCCGCGTAGCTGTCCTGGTCTCGGGCGGGGGTACCAATCTCGCCGCCATCATCAGGGCCTGCGATGAAGGGATCATAAAAAGCGGGAAGATCGTGCTCGTCTGTTCCAACAAGGCCGACGCGTATGCCCTTCAAAGGGCAAAAAACGCCGGTATTTCGACTTTTTGCTTCTCCGGCGAAGATGGAGAGGCCAAACTGGCCGAAAAGCTCACAGATGAGAAAATCGACCTCATAGTCCTCGCCGGTTTCCTGAAGATACTGAGCCGCGATTTCACCGAACGCTTTGCCGGCCGCATCATCAACATCCACCCCGCGCTGCTTCCGTCCTTCGGCGGAAAGGGCTGCTACGGCATCCACGTTCACGAGAAAGCGCTGGAATACGGAGTCAAAGTCACAGGCGCAACCGTCCATTTCGTCAACGAAGTCCCAGACGGAGGCCGCATCATAGCCCAGAAGGCAGTTGAAGTGCGCGAAGGGGATACCCCCGAAACGCTGCAGAGAAGAGTAATGGAAGAGGCCGAGTGGATCATCCTCCCTCAGGCCGTTGAAACTGTTTGCCGAAGACTGCAGGAGGAGAAAAATGTCTGATCAGATCAAAACCTTCAAAGAGGAACTTGCCGGCAATCCCTACGCCGGAAGAGGCGTTCTGGCGGGAGTCACGCCCGACGGAAAGAGATCGGCCATCGCTTATTTCATCATGGGCCGTTCCGAAAACAGCAGGAACCGCGTATTCATCAAAGACGGCGACGACCTTATGATCAAGCCGTTCGATGAATCCAAAGTGGAAGACCCGTCTTTGATCATATACTATCCGCTCAGGGTTACCGAAAAAGCGATAGTCGTCACCAACGGCGATCAGACGGATACCGTAAGGGATCATCTCGCGGCCGGCGGAAGCTTTGAGAGCGCGCTCAGGACCAGGACTTTCGAACCGGACGAGCCGAACTGGACTCCCAGGATCAGCGGGATATCTTATCCGGACGGATCATGCACTATAAGCATCCTTAAATGCACAGACGGTGAGGGGATCAAAGCCTCCAGACAGTTCTTCGACTACGATCCGGTCCCCGGTACCGGCAGGCTGATACATACATACGTTACGGACGGGAAACCGCTCCCGACCTTTGTCGGCGAACCGAAGGCGGTAGCTGTTCCGGATGATCCGAAAGCCTTCGCGGATGAGATCTGGGAGACACTGGATGACAACAACAAGATCTCGCTGTACGTGCGCTATACGGACCTCGAGACTGGTAGATATGAAGACATTATCGTAAACAAGCACGAGAGATAGCTTTTGATCGGCACCCCGCAAGGGGAGAAAGGAGAGCTCCGGACGTTCCGGACAGGTTAGAACCATGAAAGAATTCGAACTTAAATACGGCTGCAACCCCACACAGAAGCCTGCGAAGATA
>JAFWFF010000289.1 GCA_017515765.1 Bacillota bacterium
GGTCCTGCGTCGAGAATACCGCCCATGAAGCGGCGAAGAAGGTTGAGGACAACAAGGCGAACGGCAGCTATCTGCTGGGTACTCTCGGAGCGATAATCGGAGCTCTGGTAGGACTTATACCTTCGGTCATAACGATCCTGGCGATGGAATACATCTACGCGGTGCTGTTCGCTCTGGTGCCTCTCTGCGCAGCCTTCGGATACAAAAAGTTCGGCGGCAAGAGGAGCGTCGGCATGATAGTCATAATCGTGATACTCTCGCTTCTCTCGGTGTTCACGCTTCAGTTCCTCGTGGCCGCCTACTATATCGCGGACGGCCACCTCGGAAGCATCGGAACGGCCTTCATCTACGTCGTCAAATATTATATGAATCCCGAAGGGATCGGCTACGTGATCTCCCAGAGCCTCATGGAGTTCCTCTTCATGGCCGTCGGCATCCTGATCGCATGGAGATATGTGGGTTCTACCAATGTGACCGAGATGAAGAGAGTCTCCGCAGTCATGGATACTCTGAGGGCTAACCCCGCCTTAGGCGCAGCGGCGGCTGCGAGGGCAGAGAGCCCCTTCGCTCAGACCGGGCAGCCATCGTGGAACACAGGGACTGTCGCCCGGCCGGACTTCAGCGCTGACGACGTGCCCCGGCCGACCTGGGACGCCGGAACCGTAGCGAGACCCGACTGGAATGCCCAGGTCGACGTGAACTCGGGCACGGACAGCGGAGCGTCCTTCGACGCCGGCGGCAGAAAGAACAAACCAAACGGGTTCGACGTTTAGAAAACAGGCCGTTTGGCCCTGCGGTATTGACAATCTTATATTTTCAGAATATTATTTCTGTATAGGATAAAAAAGAGAATACGTGATTATCAGGATCAGCGCCAAAAGCGCTGATTCTGTGCGTTATGGGGCTTTTTACCACGTTAAAGGAGGAAACAGGTGAAGGATGTCAGGAAGATAAAGAGCATCATTATCGACGGACAGAACCTTGATATTGAATCTTTGGTAGCGGCAGCGAGATACGGCGCGAAGGTGACTCTTTCGAGGCCGGCGCGCCGCAGGATAGAGAAGTCCAGGGCTCTCACCAAGAAGATAGCGGACGAAGAGCGCGTGGCTTACGGGATAACGACCGGCTTCGGTGATTTTGCCAACAGGGCGGTCCCGGAAGAGATGGCCGGGAAGCTCTCCACCAATCTGGTGCTGAGCCACTGCACCGCGACCGGCGAACCGTACAAAGAAGAGCAGGTGAGGGGCATGATGCTCCTGAGGGCCAACGCTCTCTGCGCGGGGATCAGCGGCGTCAGGCTTGTCGTGGTCGAAAAGCTCGTCGAGATGCTCAACCGCGGGGTGACTCCGGTGATCCCGCAGAAAGGCTCGCTCGGCGCTTCAGGCGACCTCGCCCCGCTCTCACACATGGGCCTCGTCCTCCTCGGCAAAGGGGAGGCGTGGTTCGAAGGCGAGAGGCTGCCGGGAAGAGAGGCGATGGAGCGCGCAGGGATACCTGTCCTTCGCGGTCTCTCCAGCAAAGAGGGCCTCGGGATCACCAACGGCACCTGCGCAATGACTTCGGTCGGCGCGCTGAACCTTTACGACACACTCAGGGCGGCCGACCTCGCGGACCTTATCGGGGCGATGACCTTCACGGCGCTGAACGGCCAGTACAGCGCCTTTGACGCGAGGCTTCACACGGCGCGCGGCCAGAAGGGCCAGATCAAAGTCGCCGAAAACTTAAGGCGCATAACGGAGAATTGCGAGCTCGGAGACCGCTGCCAGGGCGACAGGGTCCAGGACGCGTATTCCTTAAGATGCATGCCCCAGGTCCACGGAGCGGTCAGAGACACCCTCGATTTCGTGCTGGAGAAGGTGTCGATAGAGCTGAACGCCGTGACCGACAATCCTTTGATCTTCCCGGACGACGAGGCGGTCCTCTCCGGCGGGAACTTCCACGGGGAGCCTCTGGCCCTGCCGTTCGACTATCTCGGCATAGCCTGCTCGGAGCTCGCGTCGATATCCGAAAGGCGCACCGAGCGCATGGTGAACGCGGGACTTTCAAACGGCCTTCCGCCTTTCCTGACGGTTGACGGCGGCCTGAACAGCGGCTTCATGATCGTGCAGTACGCTTCGGCATCCATGGTCTCGGAGAACAAAGTCTTCGCGCACCCGGCTTCGGTGGACAGCATACCGTCATCGGCAGGCCAGGAGGATTTCGTGTCTATGGGGACCACCGCCGCGAGGAAGTCCGGTCTCATCCTCGAAAACACGCTCTCGGTGCTGGCTTACGAGCTTTTGACCGCCTGCCAGGCGATAGACCTGAGGCGCAGGGTGAGCGGCAAAGGCGCGCTGTCGCCTTTGATGGACAAGGTCTACAAGAGGGTGCGCAAGGAAGTGCCGTTCATGGATCACGACCGCGAGATCCGGCTAGACATCGAGAAGGTCGAGCGCCTCGTGAGAAGCGAAGAACTGAACGACCTGTTCAGAAAGTATATCGGATAAGGGGAGGACGGCCATGGGAATGAACGATATGGAATACGTTAAGATCTGCCTGGACAGCGAGCTTCCGGCCTATCCGGAATTCGTACCCGGAATAAGGCGCGCGCCGAAGCGCAAGAGCAAACTGAGCGAGGCGGACAAGATCCTCGCTGTCAAGAACGCTCTGAGATACATACCAAAAGAGCACCACGCGGAGATGGCGGAGGAATTTGCCCGGGAGCTGGAGGAGCACGGACGCATCTACGGCTACCGCTTCCGCCCGGAAGGCGCGATCCACGGGAAGCCCATCGACGAGTACAAGGGGAACTGCATAGAGGCGAAGGCCTTCCAGGTCATGATCGACAACAACCTGGACTTTGACGTCGCGCTCTACCCCTATGAGCTCGTGACATACGGAGAGACAGGCCAGGTCTGCCAGAACTGGATGCAGTACCTTCCGATTAAAAAGTATCTGAAGGTACTGACCCACGATCAGACGCTGGCAGTAATGTCCGGTCATCCGCTCGGCCTGTTCCGGTCCAACGAAAAATCCCCCAGAGTCATCATAACAAACGGACTGATGGTGGGAGAATTCGATGATCAGGAGAATTTCAACCGTGCTGCTGCA
>JAFWFF010000290.1 GCA_017515765.1 Bacillota bacterium
AAGCAGAGTTCGTGGGCTCGCCAAAACCCGCGGTCCCGCCGGAAGGCTCGGCATGAAGCGCGTTCGAATACCCGGCGTAGAACGTCATGGAAGACGCCAGCATCTCCTTTGCCGTCATATCCAGGCAAAGCTGGTAGACCATCTCCTCCAGCACGACCCGCGCCTCGCCGAACGCGTAATCCCTCATAAGGACCTGCCCGCTCGAAAAACTCGAGCTCTGCGGCCTGAACTCCTTGATATGGCGCATCTCCACCGGTTCCCTGCCCCATGCGTGGTCGATCAAAAGCTCCGCGTCCACTCCGTATTTCCGGTAAAGCATCTCCTCGTCCGCGGCAGCGAGCTGGCGCATGGTATAGATGCCCATCTCCGCCAGGCTCCTCTCGGTCCCTCTCCCGATACGCCAGAAATCCGTCAGCGGCCTGTGGTCCCATAGCTTCTCCCTGAACGAATCCTCGTCGAGCTCGCCTATGAAGTCCTTCGCGTGCTTCGCGGTAATGTCGAGCGCTATCTTGGCGAGGTAGAGATTGGTCCCGATGCCGCAAGTCGCACGGATCCCGGTCTCCCCGAAGACTTTGCCCATCAGCATCACAGCCATCTCCCTCGCGGTCATCCCGTAGGTCCTGAGATACGGTGTGACGTCCATAAAGACCTCGTCGATGGAATAGACGTGGATGTCGTCCTTTGATATATAGCGCAGATAGATACCGTAGATCTCCGCCGCGTAGTCGATATACTTCTGCATCCTGGGAGGCGCCATTATATAGTTCAGGTTCTTGGGTATCTCAAAGACCCGGCAGCGGTTCCGTACGCCCTTTGCCTTAAGCGAAGGCGAAACGGCAAGGCAGATCGTCTTGTCGCTCCTGTCCGGATCGGCGACCACGAGGTCCGTGGTCATCGAGTCCAGATTGCGCTCCACGCACTCGACCGAGGCGTAGAACGATTTCAGATCGATGCAGAGATATTGTTTTACAGCGCTGTTCATCGTCATCTTCCGGGGCTCTCACAGTCATCAAAAGGCCCGCTCTTATTATAGCAGAGCGGGCCCCGGTTTGCAAACATTTGTTCGCGGAATTCGTGTCGGGCTTTCGGGGATCTAGTACATCTTATAGCCTTCCTCTGCGCTCCCGCTCAGGAAGAAGTGGATGTTCACCTGCCCGGGCGCGATGACATACCTGTCGGGGATCGTGTATGTCTTTCCCGAGATGCTGTTCACCACCTCTGCCTCGATCACTATGGATCTTCCCCTCAGCATGCTCTCGTCTCCGATGTCGCGGTTGATGAAGGAAAAATCCATGATGTCGCCGCTCACCAGATCCGATCCGTCGGCGTTCATCGCGTGCTGGCTCGAGCGGAGCTCGCCGTCGATATAGCAGTTTACTCCTATTTCTTTGATCGGGTCGTCGGTCGCGACATGCACGTTGAAGTTTACGACGGATCCCTCATCGATCGCCGGCTGTACCGAGCTTCCGGGCGTGTTGAACCCGTATCTCGTGAGCCCGGTCATCTCAAGCAGACGTTCCAGGAGCGCCGGGCTGTCCATGCAGCCTTTGACGTCCGAACCCAGGAACTCCGAGGCTTCCTCTCTGGTAAATACCGACGAGCTCGCGATGCCGTCCATCGTGTAGCGGAACTCGACTTCGTCAAGATTGCCCACGACTCCCAGCATCGCGTAGGCAAAGCCCGTCATATTGCCCAGGACTGTACCGTTTGAAGCTTTGATCTCATCATTCAGGATTATCGTCCAGCGATAAGGCTCGGCGTCAGTCGTCAAATCGTTCTCAAACGCCCCGAAATAGCTTCTCAGGTTAAGAACTTCCGCGGTAAATCCGTTCATCGAAGCGTCGCCGACATAGTCGTGTCTGGTCTGATAAAGCGAAGAGGTGATCCTAGATATTCTAGTCCCCCCGTCCCAGACGATGACGTCGTTCAGCACTACTCTATCGATGTCGTCTCCAGCGGTGTATGAAGCGTCGAACAGCCTGTCGTCCGCAGACAGAGGCATCAAAGTCCTCACGCCTATCGTATTGGCGTATACCACGCCGTTATTCTCCTCGAACTGCACCTCTTTTACTTTATGACGGGCTCCCTCTCCCATCGCGGTCACAGTGCCTTCCACAGTGATCTGCTTTCCGTCCACGCTGACCTCGCAGGCGACCCAGTCGCCGGACATATACTCCCCGACCAGGCAGTATCTATGGTAGAGCAGGCCTCCGAATACCAGAAGCGCCGCCAGCATGCAGATCAGCACGTTCCGAAGATAGTTCCGCCTGGTCTTCTTCAGGAAGGCGATCTCCTTCCTGCCTTCAGCGTCGGAAGCGGGATCGTAGGAGTATACCGCCTCCGGCTCAGTCATCTTCTCATAGCGGCTCCTGCATTCGCTGCATCCCGCGATATGTTCTTTTATCATTTCTCCGGTCGTCTCCGACACCAGGTCGTCCGCGTAGAGCGGAAGCAGGTCTCTCACGACCTCGCAAGGCAGTCTATCCATCTATTTCCACGTCCTTTCTGAGTCTCTCTTTTCCCCTGTAATAGTTCACCCTCGCGGCGTTCTCGGAGATACCGAGCACTTCGGCTATCTCTTTGAACGACATGTTTCCGAATACCCTGAGATAGATGATCTCACGGTATTTCTCCGGCAGCGAGTGGACTTTGCGCATGAGCTCGACTCTCGCGATCCCGGAAAGAAGGCTGTCATCCGCGGCTGCTCCGGAGCCTGCCGCGAGATTCTCTTCCGTATACTCTTCGGTGGGAGGATGCTTTCTGCGGTATCCGGCAAGGCAGTTCTTCGCTATCGAGCAAAGCCAGGTCGACACGCTCGATTCCCCGCGGAACCGGTGCGCGCTCCTGACCGCCTGGTAGAACGTCTCCTGTGTCAGCTCTTCCGCGAGATCGGGATCTCCCGTGACCGACATCAGGTATCTGTAGACGGTATCTGCGTAGCGTCTGTAGACCTCGTCCATCTGCTGCATCCTCTCACCTCCTTTCCGGCTTTCTGTAGATTAGTGCGCAAAAAGAACGTTTCGTTACACGGATTATATCATTTTTTTAAAGATTTTTCCGCAGCGGGCGCGGGCAAAACAAAGAGCGGCCGGTTCGGCGCCGGCCGCTCTTTGTTTTGATCTGCTGCAATTATCCCTATATTTCCCTTAAGAATTCCGCGAATTTATCAAGTCCGGTCTTCAGGAGCTCCGGATCGAACGCGTAGCCTATCCTGACCGCGCCCTCCATCTCGAAGCACTCTCCCGGTGTGAACATCACTCCCTTGGAATCAAGAAGCTTCTTGCAGAGCTCTCTGGAAGGCATATCCTTATCGTAGTAGACGAGGGCTGTCGTACTCGCCACCGGTTTAAGGTATCTGACCTCGGGCGTGGCATTGACCCAGTCGTCGAGGATCTTTCTGCTCTTCAGGAGGATCTCGCGGTTTCTGGCGAAGATCTTGTCCTTGTGCTTCAGAGCGAGCGCAGCGAGCCTGTCGTCGAGCACGCCGCAGCTGATCGTGTCGTAATCTCTTCTCTCAAGCACGAGCCTGATTACCTCGGGGTCTCTCGCGACGATCCAGCCCAGCCTGAGTCCGGCAAGCGAGAAGCACTTAGACATGCTTCCCACGGAAACTCCCTTGTCGTAGAGATCCACGATGGAAGGCATATAGCTTCCGTCCTCGGAGATGCCTCTGTAGACCTCGTCGGAAAGCACGTACGCTCCGACGCTCCTTGCGATCTCAACGATCTCGCGCAGCGTCTCCTCCGGGATCAGAGAACCGGTCGGGTTGTTCGGGTTGTTTATAGTGATCAGTTTGGTCTTCTCATCGACCATGCCTCTGAGCTCGTCGAGGTTCGGCAGGTAGTCATCCTCGAGTTTCAGCTTGAGGAGCCTGACGTCCGCGCCGATCCACTCGGGGATCGAATAGTGCTGCTGATACGTCGGGAGCACGGAGATCATATTGTCCTGGGGCTCGATCAAAGCGGAGATGATCATATTGTTCGCTCCGACTGCGCCGTGGGTCGGTATGACGTCTTTGGAATGAGCCTCGCGGTACAGCCCCGCGATCCCGGCCTTCAGTTCCGGAGAACCCTCGATGTATCCGTAGGTGAGTCTCTCCTCCGCCATGTCCATCATATACTTTTCAACGTCTTCGCCCGCAAGCTCCAGAAGTTCCCTCACCGTAAGAGAGTCGATGCAGGTCTCCGCGAGGTTGTAAGTGCAGAGCGTCTCATAGGCGTTCATCCACTGTTCGACTTTAAAAGTTGCTATCTTCATGATCCGGCCTCCTTTTTCTTTTTCGACAGATATCATTATATCATTTCCCCGCGCCGCGCGGATTTGATTATCTCAAAAAATGAGGTATAATATTTGGTGAAATCACAAATGGCATGAAAGGAGCTCACCATGGCGCTTACGGTAAAAGACATACTCCTCCTCCCGAGCACCTCGGGATTCGAACAGGTGGCGGGAATAGACGGGCTTTCCAGGTCCGTGACCTCCGCCGGGATACTGGACTGGGAGCTCACGCCCGGAAAGAACGACTACGCCGGAGAATTCGGCCCTGTCTTTGATCCCGACAGCCTGATAATAAGCAGCCTCCTGTTCATAAAGGATTCCCCGGAGGAGCTGGCCGCGGTCATCAGGAAGCTCGCTGGCTACGGGATCGCCGCGCTCGCATACAAGGACGTATTTTTCAAAGAACTTCCGAAGGAGGCGCTTGACTGCGCGGATTCCATAGGATTCCCCGTATTCCGCTTCAGCAACGATATCTGGTTCGAGAACATAATCTTCGAGGTGATGGACGCGGTCAGGTCGGACGACGCGGTCTACCTTGCCGAAGACCGTATAAGCGCCATGATCAAAGGTGACATCACCGGCCGGGAGCTTCACAGGATACTCAGGGGCGTGTCGCTTTTGATGAAGAAGAACGCGGCGACAGCCTATCTTAAGGATCCCCTCCTCGACACCGGGAGGGTCTACAACTCCTTCTACGTCAACAAGGGCCTTAGGGACAAAGTCCTCCTCGCAAGATACGACGGCGGGCTATTCGTCCTGATGACTTCCGACCAGAACAGCGAAGGAGCGTTCAGGCACATCTTTCAGAGCGTATCGGAAACGCTCCCCATACCCCGTGAGGTCAGGCCTTCGTTCAGCCACGTCCACCGCTCACAGGACATGGACAGGGCCTTCCGGGAGAGCTATCACACCTATCTTGCCTCACTCATTTCCGGCCTAGGGTTCGCCTCATTCACGGATATCGGCCTTTTCAGATTCCTCATACCGCTCGCCGACGATCCCGACCTCGCGGAGTACTCCGAGGGCATAGTCAGAGCGCTCGGAGAATCGGCCGATACAGCCTCCTGTTATATCAAAAACGGCGGCGATATAAACGCCGCCGCCATCGATCTTGGCTGTCACGCGAACACGGTAAGATACCGCATTGCAAACATGAAGAAGGCCGTCGGTATGCCTGACTCAACGGATCACGAGTTCTTCCGCGACGTTTCCATCGCCCTCGCGGTCCACGGCATCAGGCAGAACAGAAAAGCTTCCGACTGAGCGCCTATCCGCGGTGCTCCTCCACGTTTTTCGCGATTATCTTAAGCATCCGGGACGTGAGCTCGTGGTTCCGGGTCAGAAGGTCATAGACTGCGTCTTCGGACAGCACTCCGCGCTTCAGGTTCTCCGGGAGCTTTTTTTGCTCGTCAGCCTCAAAGTCCTCCATCCACTTCGGCCCCTGGTAATAATCGCACAGTCTCTTGAAATCGGTCTGGACGGCCTCGTATTCCGCCAGCGCCTTTGCCATTTTGTCGAATGCCTTTCCGCTCTTGTCCAGGCAGCGCTCCATGCGCCTTATCCTGTCTATCCTGGCACGCTCGGCAACTTGATCTTTGATCGGCATGATGCTTCCTCCTTCTCATATCCGTCCTGATCCACGCATACTATTATATCACATCCAATCTTTAACGAGAGCCCGTTTTGTGCTATATTGGTCTGGTAAAGGACTAGCGCGATCTGATACAGGTAATCATATGAAAGAGATCAAAAAAACCAACCGTACTCTCTGGCAGCGGGCATCCTTTGATCCCGAGGCGGCCAAAAACGGGATCATTCCCAAAGAACTCGACCCGGACCAGAAAGAGTTCCTGTACAATATGATGGACGAGAACCTCGACCACGCCAGGCATATAGAGAACGAAAGGATCACCTTCAACAGCATCTATATCGCTCTTGCCGCCGGCGTTATGGCGTTCATCTCTACTATCCCCGAGTACAACATCAAGATGGGCATAATCGTGCTGCTCTTCGCGATGGGCATCATAGCCATGCTGCTCACCTACAGATGGAACAGCGCCTTCAAACGGCAGACATATTACGCGAAGAAATGCTATATAATGCTGCACCGGGCGATCTTCCCCAAAGGTCCCGAGGAAGAGTACCGTGACGAGGCCCCGTCCAAAGCCAATCACAACGGAGGAGATCTCGCCGACGAGGACGAGCTGCTGCCGGGCCTTGCCGAAGCACCCGCCTACTGCTTCTCCCCGAAGGATCCGGTGACACAGGACTCCGGATACTTCGCGAGATGGGCCCACAACAAGATGAAGACCCAGAAGCTCTTCCTCATGTTCTACGTGCTCCTCGAGGTCACCCTCGTAGTAGTGGCTATCGTTTTCACTATGGAACACCTCGGCCTTATCGGCCCGTTCTAAAGGAGATCAGATGATTAAGCTCATAGCTACAGATCTTGACAATACCCTGCTCGACAAGAGCAGCCGGATACCGGATGATACCCTGGCGGTCATCCATGAGGTAGTAGACAGCGGTGTGCTCGTAGCTGTCGCCACCGGGCGTTCCTTCCACTCAGCGAACCACGTCGCGGACCTCATCAGCCCGGACGCTCCGGTGATCTGCTACAACGGTTCACTTATCAAAGACGCCTCGGACAATATCCTTTACGAGGCGTATGTGGACTTTGACCTGGTCCGTGAGATAGTGAGCTGGGCTCACGAGAAGGACGTCTACGTCCAGCTTTATGACGATGACGTCATAGTGGTCGAGACTCTACGCACCGACAGGCATCCGGATCCCGATCTTAAGTTCACCGAATACCGCGAAGTCGGAGACCTTCTGGCGGTCGAGCCCTTCAGGACTCCCAAGATGCTGCTCGCGGCGCCTCCGGAGAGGATCCCCGGGCTCCAGGCAGAGCTCGAGGAGCGCTACAGAGGCTTCCTCTTCTTTGCTCAGTCGGACTCCCACCTCATCGAGGTCATGCCCTCCGGAGTGGACAAAGGCGCCGCCCTGAGAAGGCTCGCTGAGATAGAGGGCGTCGACATCTCTGAGACGATGGCCCTCGGAGACAATACCAACGACATCCTGCTCCTAAAGGCTTCGGGGTTCGCAGTCGCGGTGAACAACGCTGTTCCGCAATTAAAAGCCATCGCCGACTACGTCTGCGATGGCGAGAGAAGCGAAGGCGTCTCCGAAGCGATGAAGAAGTTCGTGCTCTGTGACGATCCGGAGTAAAGCTTCAGCTATAACGGCACCGGGGTCAGAGGATATTTGACAGCCTGAGCATCCAGGCCATCACTATGATGGCGGCAACGAGCACCGCGATGATCCGCAGGTGCTTTTTTCTTTCCTCTGCGAGCGTCGCGATGAACTCGCGGACGAAAGCGTTGATCCAGAAATAGCTGCGCGTGCGGCTTCCGATGCCCTCCGCGTATATCCCCTGTTCGGACGCGAGAAGGCCCGATCTGAAAACATGGTAGTTGGTGGTCGAAAACGCCACCTTCGGATCTTCGATACCTGCATCCTCCAGTATCAGTTTCAAGGAATTCCGGAAATTCTCCTCGGTGTTCGCGGACTCGCACTCAGGCATTATCAGTTCTTCCCGGATCCCCAGGCTGAGGAGATAGTTCTTTACAGACTCCGCTTCTGAGATCTTCTCGTCGCTCCCCTTTCCGCCCGAAGGAACGAAGATCACTTCTTTTCCCGTCGCTTCCTTCTGCATGCGTGCGAACTCGACCGCCCGGTCCGCCCTTCCCTTCAGAAGGTTCGTGGGAGTGCCGTCGTCTTTGATCTGGCAGCCAAGGATCATCATATAGTCTTTGTCAAAGGCCGGCACGTGCCTGGCCGCTTTGATCCCGAAGAATACCGTCCCGAGCAGCATGCACTCGAGATATGAGACTATGGCAGTCATAATGCCTTCGATTGCGATCTCCGCATAGAGCGCGACCCCGTTCTCGTTATGCACGTCGACAACCGTCGACCTCTGGAGGATGTCTCCCAGAATGCCCGGAAGCAAAGTGCCTGCGCAGATGCAGATTCCAAGGATGAATCCCAGCATGTTGTGCCAGTTCCTGCCCTCCATCTTCATGAGCCTGAGGTTGCTGAGAGTGACTATGAGGAATACTATGAACGCGAACGGCAGCAGTATCGTGGAGAATGTGTCCGCGGAGCCCATGATCGATTGCAGCATCTCCATGACGCTGCGGTGGCCCATCGCCACGATCACCAGGTAAAGTATGAGCGACAGCAGATAGATCAGAAGGCCCAGGTTCATGACGTTCCTGTAGCTGTACATGTTCTCCCCGACGCCTGCCTTGTACTTGGCCAGAACGCTGAAGAAGACTATGACGAGGAACCCGATGACCGCGACCGGTATGATCCAGCCGCCGGTGCATTTGCCGAAGAAAAAGTCCTCGGTGATGATCCCCGTGCGGTGGACGTAGATCTTGAAGAACCCGGATCTCGCCGTTTCGTCTTTGCAGCGGAAGTCGATATATGTTTTGCCTTCAAAGACCGAACTCAGATGCGCCTTCAGCACTCCGTTGTCCTCAGTGATCCCGGTTATCTCGACGACTCCCTCTTTCTCCGCCGTCACTTCGTAATCCTCAGCGGTCTTTCCTTCCGGCAGTTCAAACTTAAGCACATAGTTATCCCCCATGGACTGAATGTACGCCGCGCTTATTATGAAGAACACCACCGCTATCAAAAGATATTGTTTCCTGTTCAGTATCATTTCTATCCGTCCGCCTTGTTCCCGCTCAGGACCGGTCAAAAGCCCAGATCCGAAGCAGATGTATATCCGTAAGCGCTTTCAGCGCTGTTTACCGCCGCTTTGATCGCCTCGCTTACCACTTCCGCAGCGATCGTCCCCACGACGTCCATATCCGCCTTCACGTTCCCGCAGGACACTGCATAGATGCTGTCGCCGTCTGCGGATGTGTGTACGGGATCTATCGACCTCGCAAGCCCGTCGTGCGCCATTCCCGCGATCTTGCAGAGCTTGTCCTTAGCGAAGTCCGCGTTCGTGATCACGACCGCGAGAGTCGTGTTGCCCGTAAACCTGTTGTTTACGACTTCCGACGAAGCTTTCATCATCTCCCGCGTGCTGCGGAAACTCTTTTTGTCCTCGGACAGCAGGCCTGCGATCTTTTCTCCGGTCTTCCAGTCTAAGACGTCTCCGAGCGCGTTCAGTGCGACGACCGCTCCTATCTTAAGGTCTCCTGCCTGCACAGCAAAGCTTCCGATGCCGGTCTTCATGCAGGTATCCATACCGCAGACCTTCCCGACCGTCGCCCCGCAGCCCGCGCCGTAGTTTCCGTCGAGGTAGTTCGGCTCGTCCAGGGCGCGCCTCGCGGCCTCTCTTCCCATAGTGGGATCCGGCCTTACGAACGTGTCCCCGACCGTGAGATCAAATAAGTCGGACTGCACCACCAAAGGCACCTTCGTAACACTGACGTCATAGCCGATGCCGCGCTCTTCCAGCAGTTTCATGATTCCGTCCGCGGCTCCGAGGTCGAAGGCACTCCCTCCTGCCAGCACTATCCCATGGATGAGGTGCGCCG
>JAFWFF010000291.1 GCA_017515765.1 Bacillota bacterium
AGGAAGCGGCGACCCCGGACGACCTCATCGAGAGGGTGCACACCGGTTTCAGGCTCGGAGGGCATAAGGCCGCGGCGATCGGTATGGTACTGAAGAGAGCAAAGATCTTCATGGTTTCCGAGATGGCTGACGAACTGGTGAGGGAAGCGTTCATGGAACCCTTCGGAAGCCTTCAGGAGGCCTTTGACAAGGCGCTGGAAGAGAAGGGACCCGGCGCCCGGGTAGTCATAATGCCCACGGGGGATCGACTCTGCCGAGGATCTCGGATCCACTGGGATGATCCCCGGAGAAAGGATGGCCGCAGGAGGCCTGAATCGGCCTGCTGCGGATGTTTTGGCCGAAAAACGGGCGAGCGGCCGGCCGCTTTGATAAAGCTCTTAAAACCGCAAATATCGCCTTGTAACGCATCGATGGTTTCTTGAGAGGTGAGAGCAGATGAGAAATATCCCTGATATCCTTTCCGACCCTGTGGAGGGCGTCGGGCGCAGGGTGAACTGGAAAGCCTGCGGGCTGTCGGACGACGACATAGAGCGGCCGATCATCGGGATCGCGAATTCCTGGAACGAACTGGTGCCCGGGCATTTCAGCCTGGACAAAGTCGCGGACTACGTCAAACGCGGCATCTACCGGGGCGGCTGCACGGCCGTGACCTTCGGGGTGCCTGCCGCCTGCGACGGTATAGCACAGGGGCACGAGGGGATGAAATACATCCTGCCTTCGCGCGAAGTCATAGCCGATTCGATCGAGATGATGGCCGAAGCGCACAAGCTTGCGGGCCTCGTCCTTCTCGGGTCGTGCGACAAGATCGTCCCGGGGATGCTCATGGCGGCCGCCAGGCTCGACATACCGTGCATATTCTTGCCTGCGGGGCCGATGCTCCGCGGCACCGCGGAACTGAACGGGAAACCGCTTGACAAGACGCAGACCACGGAAGCGGCTGCTTCATATAAGAGCGGGAAGATAACGGAAGAGGAATTCTCCGAGCTGGAGGACAGGATCTGCGGCTCATGCGGCTCATGCACTTTCTTCGGCACGGCGAATACCATGTGCGGAATAGCCGAGGCGATGGGCATGTGTCTCCCGAACGGGGCGATGACGCCCGCCGCTGACCCGAAGAGGCTGATGCTCGCGACCGCGACAGGAGTCGCGATAACCGAACTGGTGAAGCAGGGAAGGGGCTCGAGGGACATCATCACCCGGGAATCTATAGAGAACGCCATGACGTTCTGCACCGCGGCGTCCGGCTCCACGAACGCGTTCATGCACCTTACCGCGATCGCACGCGAGGCAGGCATAGATATGGACGTGATGGCGGAATTCGACCGCATAAACCGGAACACGCCGGTGATCGCCAGAGTCTATCCGTCCTGCAGTTCGTCGATGAGCGACCTTCACAACGCCGGAGGGGTGCCGAGGATCATGTGGAATCTCAGAAGCCTCCTGAATACCGGAGCGCTCACGGTCAGCGGGCTTACCATAGGTGAGGAAGCCGAACGCTTCGGCTCTCTGATCACCAAAGAGACCGACTGCATAACGACTTTAGACGAGCCTTATCTGCCGCACGGAGGCCTTCAGGTCCTCTACGGCAATCTGGCGCCGCTCTCGGCTGTGACGAAGCCCGGCGCCATCGCGCC
>JAFWFF010000292.1 GCA_017515765.1 Bacillota bacterium
ATTCATTTTGCTGTCGGCGCGTGATATAATACATTGATTAAATAAAGAAAACAGCACCGCGCTTCTGCCGCTGCCGGCGGGGAAGGTGCGGGAAGAAGAGGGGCACGGCTTACGGCGGTGAGAGAAATATCCGCAATTAAGCCATGACTGCTGAAAAGAGGGATTTTATGAAGAGACATGTTGCGCTTGTTTTAGCCGGACTGATCGTCGCTGCCGTGCTCTCGTCCTGCGCCGGCGGGACGCCGAAAGAAACAACGCCTGCTGATGATTCCGATGCTGCGGCCCGTTCAGGTGTTCCGGTGTTCAGCTACAACGGAGAGGGGAGCGCATCGCAGCAGCTTGAGGAGCTGTTCACCACCATCGACCTGCTTGACGCCCCGATAGCGCAGCTCACGGCGGAAATGGAGGCCGGACATGTCACGTCCGCGATTCTCACGCAGATGTATATTGACCGCATAAAGGCCTACGACGACGCTGTGAACTTAAACTCGATAACGAACATAAACCCGAAAGCTCTCCACGAGGCGGTTGCGCTGGACATGGAGCGGGCGGCGGGAAAAATTCGAGGCCCGCTTCACGGCATTCCCGTTATCGTAAAGGACAATATCGACGTTGCGGGCATGCCGACCACGGCGGGCTCCGCGGCCTTTGCGGGAAACATCGCGCAGGAGGACGCCTTTGTCGTAAAGAAGCTGCGCCAGGCGGGAGCGGTGATACTGGCGAAGGCCAACATGTCTGAATTTGCCGTAAGCGCCGTTGATTCCCACTCCACCTACGGCGGAAACGTGCACAACGCCTACGATACGTCAAAGACCGCCGGCGGCTCCTCCGGCGGGACGGCGGTGGCCGTCACCTGTAATTTCGCCGCGGCAGGTCTCGGGACGGACACCGGCGGGTCTGTCCGTTACCCCTCGGCCTTTTCCAATCTTTACGGTCTGCGCCCCTCCAAGGGACTTACATCCACGGACGGGGTGTTCCCCTTAGTTGCCACCAACGATACGGTGGGGCCCATGGCCCGAACGGCGGAAGATCTTGCCCTTATGCTCCAGGTCATAGCCGGGACGGACGAAAGCGACGATTTCACCCTGGAGGCGGAC
Organism: Bacillota bacterium; assembly: GCA_017515765.1. GTDB lineage: Bacteria > Bacillota > Clostridia > Peptostreptococcales > Anaerovoracaceae > Eubacterium_B. Next base: position 1,098 of record JAFWFF010000292.1, read on the forward strand.
GCCGACGCCCTTAAGGGGGACGGCTATCTGGACGACTGCAGGGCGGACGGACTGAAGGGCATGCGCATAGGCGTACTCACCAATTCCTTCACCTACCACCCCGACGATGAATTCCGAAAGGAGCTTGCGGAGTATTTGGAGGAGACGGGGCTTACGGAGGAGGAGGCGGTGACCTATACGGCCGGCGACAACGTCCGGGATCTGGTCAACCGCGCCCGGGAAAACCTCATCAAGGCGGGAGCGACGATAGTCGATATATCGGAGGAGCTTTCCGAAGAGACGATAAAATCCCTTTGTGATGATGCGGAGCAGACGGTTACGGCGGATACGGCGGTCTATGACATGGACGCTTACCTGTCGGAATTTCCGGACGCGGCCTACGGCAGCATGAGCGAGCTTGCGGAAACCGGAAATCCGGAGGCCTCGGAAAACGTCATTTATTCCTACATAAATAGCTTTGTGCCGACGTCTGAGGAGGAAAAGGAGGAGGCCGAAGACGGAGACGAGGGCGAGGAGGAGACGGAGGACCTTTACAGCTACGTCACCGAAGACGGATATGCCCGGCCTCCGTACTGGGAGAGCTACAATGAAGGCAGGGAGACGGTCACCGGGATACTTGAGGAAAACGACATCGACGCCGTAATGTATCTTGAGTTTTTCAACGTCCCTCCGGACGACACGACGCCTGAAAAAATCGACATGAACTATGCAGCCTATACACGCCTTTTCCCCGTGTATATGGGATTTCCCGAGATAATGCTGCCCATGGGCTTTTCGGAAGCGACTGAGAAATATCCCTCCCGGCTGCCGATGGGGCTCTCGGTTTTCTCGGGCTTCGGGAATGACGACAAGCTGGTGCAGATAGCCTGCGCTTATCAGCAGCAGGCGGGAAGCATCATCAGGCGCATGCCGGAAATCACCCCCGCCCTCAGG
>JAFWFF010000293.1 GCA_017515765.1 Bacillota bacterium
CAAACGTTTTCGAATGTGGCGAATCCAAGGGCAGTGAATATCAGCAAATTGCGGCTATCCCTGTCCTGAGGCCTGAAGACCAGCAGAAACCATACCATAGGCAGCGCCTTCATGACCTCTTCCACCACGGGCGAGATCTCCACCGCGGTCTGTACCGCGTTCGCGTGGTACACGTCCGCCAGGAAGCTGTTTATATACGCGGAAAGGAAGCAGACGATCATTCCCGTCAGGAGAAAGCTCATACTCTGGCGGGGCTTGCCGCCTTTAACGCTCAGTATGCCTATCAGGAGGGGCGAGGCCATGCAGAGCAGGATGTTCTCTATGTGAGTCATCTCGGCACCTCCTCTGTCAGATCGGCAGGCGCCGGCCCCGCGGCAGAGCCCTTTTCGACCCGTATAAAAGCGTAAAAAATGAATAAGTATATCGCGCTTATCGCGAAGTCGATCCAGTAGTACGGATTGGTCCAGGCGTAATCCGACCAGAAACAGGAGGCCGCCCACAGCAGGAACTCGAGCGCGGAGTACAGCGCGATCCCCAGGAAGAAAGACTTCCTGCGAGGATCCCCCTCAGGTCCCCGATTGAAGGAGACACCTTTGATGCCCAGATATCCGGAGAACATTAAGGGAGAGTCCATCATAATGTTGGTTATGATGTCTCCGTAGCTGCAGAAGAAGACCGTGAGAGCGGCACAGACCGCCATAAAGACATAGCCTGCCGCGGGCCGGTGAGCACGCTCTTCGTCCGTCAGCATGCCAAACGTCAGCATGGCCATGAAAAGAAATGCCGCGGTCCACGATACTTCCGACACGTAGAATACTGTCGGCGTCTCACCCATGATGACGATGTATACTATCCAGTATGCCTGCGCCAAAAACAGCAGCCCGAAGAAGCATCCCAGAAGCATGCTGCTCTGCGAGCGCGAAGCCGCCGCGCGCCTCACCGCCGCGAACAGACAGAAGGCCACCACCGCGATCTGTATACCGTTGTCGACGATCTCGACTGACATTTCAGATCCTGCCTCTGTCCCTCAGCCTTACGCACAGCAAAGTCAAAGCGGCGCCGCAGATGAACGCCAGCACACCTATCACTATATATCCTCCCGGTCCCTCGGCCAGTATGGACGCGGAACCTTCGCCCATGTCCTGGGCCTGCCCGGCAACGCCGGCGAGATTCGGAAAATACGACGCGATCCCGATCAGAATAGCCAGGCAGGCGGCAAAGGCCCCGCCCACCAGCAGACGGTTCCGCAACAGATCCACTTTCTTCGGTCCCGCTGCTTCTTCCATTTTCAGTTCCCTGACTCGGCTCATCACCGCGTCGACTCTTTCTTCAGTACTGCGCATCCGTTATGCCTTCCTTCTCCAGTTCTTTTCTCAAAGCCTCCCGGCCCCTTCTCAGGAGCTGGTTCACGGCCATCCCGCTCTTCTTCATCACGCCGGCGATCTCTCTGATCTTCATGTTCTCGAAATACATAAGGTAGAGCGCCTCCCTGTATTCCGGCTTTATCCGGTCCATGCAGCCCAGCAGGATGCGTGACCGTTCATTCTTAAGGATCTCTGACGCGGTATCGGAGAATTCCTCCGCCGCCGCGGGATCCTCATATACGTCCTCCAGGCTGAAAGCGCTCTTCAGCCGGTACTGCCTGTTGAACTTCAGAACTGTCGTCCTGGCTGTCCTGAACAGATAGCCGCGGAAACTCCCCTCGCCTCCCGATAAGGCAGGCGCGGCATGGATCATCCGGGCGAAGGCTTCGATCATCAGATCCTCCGCCTCCTGCACGTCCGCGACCCTGGCGGCTATGTACACCGTGACGCGGTCGCCGTAGCGATCCATAAGGACCTTGAAGGCTCCTTCATCGCCTTCAAGGGACGCCTTGAACAGTTTCTCGTCTGAATGATTGCTTTCCATGCTTCAGATCTCTGTATACCTTTAACAAAGAGGCCCGCGTGTCTACAAGTCTTCCGCGCGGGATCGCCGGGCGGTCCGGTCAGCTTTCCCAAAGAACCTCCCGGCTTCATCTTTATATACGAAGAGCGTCAGACCGCCGCACGCGGCGCATCGGCAGGATCTGTAGCCGAATCCCTCTCCGAAGCCTCCGGCCCCCGAGTCGAGGTCCCCCGCTCCGCAGAAGGCGCACTTTGCCGGCGCGTTCCCGCCGCGGTCATCGACCGCGAGCTCCTTCCCATAGTTGGGAAGGCTCCTCGGGTCGGGCCGGTCGGAGCAGCCGAAACTGAGATCGGCTCTTTTGAAGTCTTCTGTTGTCATGACCCATTTCCCGTCTGCCATGTCGCTCCTCTCAGCCCTCGAAAAACCTATCTTCTCAGGTACTCCGACGAAACCGGAAAATCGAAATACGTGTCCGGATATGGCTCGTCCTCGAGAGTGAAATGCCACCACTCGCAGTCGAGCGGGCGGAATCCGTTCCTGACCATGACGCGCTGAAGGATCATGCGGTTCTCGTACTGATCCTCGGTGATCTCC
>JAFWFF010000294.1 GCA_017515765.1 Bacillota bacterium
AGTCTTTGATCAAAGATCTGGAACTCATCAAATACTCGACCAACCCCTACAGCGTGAACCGCATGACCGAGGCCGCGGGACTTGCCGCAGTCGAAGAAAAAGATTACTATATGGCTAACTGCGCGAAGATAGCTTCTACCCGCGGAAGGGTCACGGAAGAGCTCAGGGCCCTCGGTATGGAGGTGCTCCCGTCAAAGGCGAACTTCGTCTTCGCGAGACATCCGGAAGTGCCCGGGGAGGCGCTCGCGCAGGGCCTTAGAGAGAAGGGGATAATAGTCCGCAGGTTCTCGAAGGAAAGGATCATGAACTACCTGAGGATTACGATAGGGACGGACGAGCAGATGGATGCCCTCGTAAAGGCTCTGAATGAGCTCCTGAAGGGCGAAAGGAGATAGTATGGCAAGACAGTCCGCTATAGAGAGAAAGACCAAAGAAACCGATATCAGGCTGTTTCTGGACCTTGACGGAAAAGATACTGCGGCGAACAGCATATCGACGGGCTGCGGGTTCCTGGACCACATGCTGACGCTGATGGCTGCCCACGGGGGCTTCAGGTTCGACGTCAGCTGCAAGGGCGACATAGAGGTGGATTATCACCACACCACGGAAGACATCGGTATCGCTTTGGGAGAGGCGTTCAGGGAAGCGCTCGGCAGCAAGAAGGGGATAAGACGCTACGCGCACATAGTCCTCCCGATGGACGAGGCTCTGACGCTCTGCGCGGTCGACATCTCCGGCCGCGGCTATCTGAACTTCGACGCGAAGATATATACGGAGAAGATCGGCGACTTCGACAGCGAACTGATCAAAGAGTTCTTTGAGGCGTTCGTCAGGAAGAGCGAGGTCACGCTGCACTTCGTGCAGTTCGCAGGCGAGAACAGTCATCACATAGCCGAGAGCATGTTCAAGGCATTCGGGCGGACGATGGCGAAGGCCTGCTCGATCGATCCGGAGCGCGCGCAGGAGCTCCCGTCGACAAAGGGCGTCCTGTAGGGCGCGGCAGGGCATCCTGCTGAACAGCAAAGGGGAATTATGATAGCGATAGTCGATTACGGGGTCGGAAATATCTTTTCCGTGAAAAGGGCACTGAATTACATAGGCGAGGACGGTCTTTTGACGGGAGATCCGCGAGACCTGGAAGCTGCAGATAAGATCATCCTGCCGGGGGTCGGAGTGTTCGGCGACGCTGCCCGGAAGCTCGAGGCAAGCGGCTTAAGGGACGTGATAATCGAGCAGGCCGGAGCAGGAAAGCCGCTCCTCGGCATATGCCTGGGGATGCATCTTTTGTTTACGGAAAGCCTGGAATACGGCGTTCACGCGGGCCTGGACCTCATACCCGGAAGAGTGGTAGACATGAGTGGTATTATCGTCGACAAAACTCTCAAGATCCCGCAGATAGGCTGGAACGGTCTCGATTATCCTGAAGGACGGCGCGAGGACTCGAGACATCCTCTCTTCAAATACACCGAAGAAGGCGAATGCGTGTATTTTGTCCACAGCTTCTGCGCAGTGGACTGCGATGAGAGCGTGATCGCGACATGCGAGTACAGCGCGCCGATCACCGCCGCGGTTGCGCGAGGGAACGTGATGGGCACACAATTCCACCCCGAGAAGAGCGGAAACACCGGAATGAGGATATTGAAAGCTTTCTGCGAAATATAACGAGATGTAACGAGTGTGATGTAAGGTGAAACATGAACGTATCTGCTGAAGGGATCAGGACCGGGATATTTCCCGCGATAGACGTGATCGGCGGCCAGGTAGTAAGGCTGCTGCAGGGCGATTTTGAGCGGAAGACGGTGTTCGGGGACTCGCCTGCGGAGCAGGCGGCTTTGTTCGCGGAGAAAGGTGCGGAGTATCTGCATCTGGTGGATCTCGACGGAGCGAGGCTCGGGCAGCCCGGGTGC
>JAFWFF010000295.1 GCA_017515765.1 Bacillota bacterium
GCGTGCCGGCGTCTCCCTGTTTGATCACTATGTAGTCAAATGTGCTTTCGGTATCTATCGGGAGATAGATCTCATGATATACTACAGCCATTTTCTTTAATCCTCATCTGTTTCTATTTCCGCCTGCTCTGCCTCTGCCTTTGCGGCTTCGGCTGCCTTCTGCTCCTGCTCGGCCCTGGCCCGTTCCCGCGCCTCTTCCATTTCCCGCTCCGCGTTGATCTCCATGTACGCGGCCGCCTGGAATTTAGCGAGGACGTTCTCCATGATGACCACGGCCAGCGTCGGGGATACGCCGCTCATGCTCAGCTGCTCTCTGGCCGAGCTGTACACTCTCGACGATATTGCCGTCAGTTTCTCACCTAAGTCCATATTACCCTCCTACTACTGCTTAGATTATCTCCATTATCAATCCACACTCTAGACGAACTCGCATACCTCCCAGCGTAACCCATCCATCAAGCCCTTGTGCATATACATTCCCGTATAAACCATTGCTATCAATCTTGATTTGATTTTGCGGATTTCCTTCTGTGCCACCGGCCTGAAGGAACAGCTCATCTTTAGCCCAAAGCGCAGCACGTTTTTTGTTGTCGCTGTAGGTCGGGCAAAGGTCAAGCAATCCGGAAATTGAATTGTTCAAATATCCACGGTAAAAGCCATTCTCAAGCGTAGCTTTTTTTTCACCATTTGTTGACGTGATAGTTCCATCGTTAAACCTCGCACCGGTACAAGTAAGAACACCTTCAGATGTCATTGACGATTTCGTGCTGCTCCACACGATGTTGTTCGCCTTCAATCTGATAGTATCGGCACTCTGGTCAATAAGGGACTGTGCTTGACTGGACGTTACACGGAGGCTTATTGCATCCGCGTTCAGCTGGATCTGTGCGGCGTTCGCAGCCTCCGCCCGCTGTGCTCTGGACACTTCGGCGCTGATCCGGCTGTCCGTGACCTGGAAGCGGCTCTCCATCTCGTCGTGGAGCGCGTCCAGACCGTCATCGATATAGGTCGTCACTGACTGCTTATATCGGACGTCCAAAGACTCCGCCTGTATCGTCCCCGCCTTGATGATCTGGCCGTCGAGCTCGCCGACGGTAATGAAGTCCGCGACGATCTCGCCCGCTGCCGTGATGGCCGTCGTGAACGGACCGTTCACGCCTGTCGAGCTGTGCCCGAGCCCCGCCATGTTCCACCGCCAGACGTTCGTCGCCGTCGCCGTGTCGTCCGTGTCCATGATCAGGATCTCCTGCGGGTTCTCCGCGGGATAAAGGACGACGTGGCCGCCGCTGTTCCCGGTGATGGCCGCCGTGACCGCGAGGATACGCTTCTCCATCTTCTGCTTCAGGATCTCCGACCGGGTCGCCGTCTTGATGACGCGCTGGAAGGTGTCCCTCAGCTGCAGGTTCATCTCCTTCGTGAGGCTCGGCCGGATCTCGCCCACCTCGATCTCGTTATACCGCTCATGCAGGACATCGTAGTCCGTGCTCACGACCTTGGCGGTCTCGGTGATGCCGAGCCGGTCGATAATGACGTGGACCGTATCGCAGAGGCCGACGCGCTCCATCGCCCAGAGGTTCTCGTAGTCCTTGGTCCTCGACAGATCTATCAGCGAGAGCCTGATGGACACCTTCGGGAGGTCTATGCCTTGCTGTGCGTACTCCGTCGCCATCGTCCGGAGGGCTGCTTCCGTCGGGATGACGCCATCCCCGAAGCGGTCGGAGAAGTCGACCTCCTTGCAGTAGGTCCGCGGGTAGTTCTGGGCGTTCGGCGTATAGATGACCTTCTCCGGAAGGCTTACAAATACCTCCTCGGCTTCCGTGCCGTCCTCAGCCTCGGGAGTATAGAACGCATACGGGAAGATCGCCGTCGCTACAGAGTCGATGTTCTTCTCCATCTCCGCGTCGATGAGGTTCTTCCCGTAGCGGATCGTCACCCCGTCGTCCCTTCCTCTGGCCGTGTGCAGCTTGATCGCGTACTTGTCGAACTGCAGCTCGCCGCCGAACGTGTCGATCAGCGAGCCCTCGACCCCGCCGAGCGGGGCCCTGACGTTATGAACGCCGTGGATATCCATATTCTTGCGGGTCGTGATATCCGACCATGCCGTATATGGCTTCTGTACTACCGCGTCCTCGATCATGTTCGTGATGGCACCCTGCGGCGTCACACCGGTCGCCTTGAAGTTCGGGACCGGCGCGGCGTTGAGCTCATAGCTGATATGCTCGCCGTAGAACCTGCAGACCCCGGCGACCGGCTTCCCGACCTTGTAGATCCGGAAGGGCTGAACAGGATCCCTGTCGTTCGGCTTTGCCTTGATAAATGCCCCGGTCACCAGTTCACTGTAGAGCCGTCCTTCCCTCGGGTATGCCAACTCAAGCTCGAACGTCCCGTTCCTCGCTTCCCGGACGCGGCACTCGGTCGCCTCGGTGAGGAGCCCGCTGCCGTTATTTAAAAAGTCTGTCTCAGACTCCGGATATAATACTGGAATCATAAGCTCACCCACCTCGGTATTATCTCGACCCGCGTCACGTTCCCCGCCCAGCTGACCGCGTTCGCGCCGCTGACCAGCCTCGGGAATACCTGGGACGTCAGCGCCGTGTTCTGCCTTGTGCCGTCCTTGTGGGCCTCGAAGAGCTCGCTGTCGAGCGTTATATGGCCATCTATCCCTGTGATGGATATCTGCCTGTCATTGATGTAAAGAACGGCCGAGCCGGACCCGTAGAGCGTCACAGCAGGCTTTGAAGTGTACTGTTCGTGATTGTAAATCGTGCCCGCTGCCGGCAGCGTGATCACCTCGTCCCCCGCCACATGGCGCTTGAAGGCGCGGCAGGTGAAGGGGATCTCTATCTTTCCGGCGAGCGCCGCAGCCACGTCCTCGACGCTCGACTGCTGCCCTATATACGCCTCCCTGTAATAGTTCGGCTCATAGGTATCTTCCAGCCTGGCGAACTCCACGCTCCCGTAGAGCCACGCGTAGATCTTCCGCGCCAGAATATGGAGGTCCTGCTCCGGATCCGGAAGGACGTGACAGGTGAAGCGGATCTCGATATCCTCATA